>NZ_LZJG01000509.1:0-35301 GCF_001667785.1 Mycobacterium sp. E3247
CGTAACGCATTGTCGCGCTAACGAGTTCGAAATCACCCGCGACATTCACCAGCGTGGCCGACGTGCCCCCGCCGCCGAAGTCGAGCAGCCCCACCACGCCGTCGTCGGGCAAACCGAGCTCGGCCTTCACCGCGGCCAATGACGCGATCGCGTCCGAGATCAACCGGGGCGCCATGCCGCTGCGAACGAACCCCAGATGGGTCCGCAACCCGTCGCGCAAAGCCTGCACCGTCACCGGTTTCCAGTACGCGGGAACCGCGATGGAGATGTCGGAGGAGGACGCGTCCGCGCCGGCGGCACGCACCATCGCGTCGAGGGCCTCCACCGTGAGCAGTTCGGGGTCGTGCGCGGAACCGTCGGCGGACACCAGCGCCACCGAGTCACCGATGCGCTCTACGAATCCCCTCATCATCACGCCGGGCTCGGCGAGGTATGGATTGCCTTCGGGCAGGCCGACTTTCGGCGCGCAGTGCGGATAAAGAGTCAGCACCGAACGCCGGATAACCGGCGGACTTTCGTTGCGCGCAGCGACCAGGTTCGTGGTCCCGATCGACAACCCGAGTGGGTCGTACATAGAGCGAAAACCTTCGTCTATAGGGGTCGGTGGCCAGCGTTAACCATAGCCGTGGACACGCCGAAATCCGATGGCTTGCAACATCATCGGTACCCGGTCGATGCCACCTCGTCACCGAAGTGGTACCGCCGGCCCCTTGACAAATCCGCGCGGGTGCCTACACCACAGTCAACGGGAGCGATCGCCTCGGCTCGAATTGGAATGTCGCTCCACCACTGACCTTCGTTACCGACACCTCGGGCAGCTCGGCCGCCGCGGTGTCGGTCTGCACCAGTTCCGCGGTCCAGTCGGCGTCGGTGCCGCTGACCCTGACCTCGATGCGCGGGTCGACGGCGCTGGCGATCGCCTGCAGCGGTTGGGTGGATTCGGGTGAGCACAGCGCGATCCAGGCGCCGTCGTCGTGGGCCGGAGAGCGGTGCACGACGAGCCGGTCGGCGGTTTCCGCGCGGACATAGCCCGCGGGATTGAGCAAGGGGTGCAACTCGAGCACCTCCAGCACCCCTTGGACACCGCCCGGCAGCCCCAGCGCGCGGTGAATGCGCTCGGCGGCCACGCCGGCGATGCCGGTGAGGCCCTGGGTGCACACCGACACGGCCTGCGCCTCGTCGGCGGCGCGTGCGCGCACCGCGATCGCGAACGACAGGGAGAGCAGGTGCATCTGCAGGCAGACCTCGTCGGCCATCCGGACCAGTGCCGAGTGCGAGAAACCGGCGAAGTCGAAGTCGGACAGCAACGGGCCGGAGTAGTCCGCCTTGCCCTCGTCCGAGCGGTCGATCGCGTCGAGTTCCCAAGTGGCGGCCCTGGTTTGGCGCACTACGTCCAGCGCGGGGATGCTCTGGGCCTCGGGATAGGACTCGTCGATGATGACCGTCCACGCGCAATGCGGGTGCCGATCCTTCGGCGTCCGCGGCGGCCGGTGGATGGGCCTCACCTGGGCGCGCGGGTTGGTCGCCACCGCGGTGGCGTCGAAGGTGGGGTCCTCGATGGTGTGGCACATCCCGAAGACGTACTTGTCCCCCATCGGTTCCACGTCGAGCAGCGCCCCGCAGTGGTCGAGCTGGAATTCGCCGTGCCAGCGGTCGTGGACGGTGTAGCGGAAATCCATGAATTGCGGTGGGGCGCCGATGTCGAGCTGCAGCCCCTTGAAGATGGTCGGCACGTCGTCGCCGGTGAAGTTGAGCGCTTCCTGCATGCGCCGGGTGTAGATGGGGCTGGCGCCCGCCCACTCCTCGATGGCGATCTGCACCATCTCGTCGCGGCCGAACGCGCTGATGCACCACGCCATGCCGGAGCGGTCGATCAGCTGCCCGATCAGGAGCAGTTCGGGAACCAGGACGGCCAGCTGCTCGCGGGTCAACCGCGCATATCGGGATCGGCTCACGGCCCAAAAATAGACTCGACTATGTTATAAAGTCAACGATGTCCATCGCTGCAGGTCAGAAGGCATGGCGCTCGGGGAGCCCCACCCGGCGCACCAGTTCGCCGCGCAAGCGCGGCGACGACACGCGCGCGAGGATCATCGACGAGACGGTCCGCTGCATCACCGAGGAAGGCTTCGCCGCGGCCACCGCCAAGCATGTGGCCGAACGCGCGGGCGTGACCTGGGGGGTCATCCAGTATCACTTCGGCGATCGCAACGGCCTGCTGATGGCGGTGGTCGACGACGGGGTGGACCGGCTGATCGAGAGCCTGTCGTCGGCCGACGTCAGTGAACTGCCCCTGCGCGAGCGGATCGAGGTGGTCGTCGACACCGCGTGGGGCTGCTACAGCAGTCCGACGTCGATGGCGGCGTTCGAGATCCTGCGGGCCACCCGCGGCGGACCGGGCGAATCGCCGCGGCGGCATCTGCTGGAGATGAATGCCGCGATCGGCCAGCTGGGCCGGCTGATCACCGATGATCCGGCGAATGCCGGTGTGGCCGAAGTCATCTGGGCCACGCTGCGGGGTGTGGTGCTGGCGCAGATGGTCACCGGTACCGCGATCGACTGGAGCCTGGAACGACGCGCTCTGATCGACATGGTCACCCGTGTGCTGCAATGACCTGATGACCCCTCACGATCTCGCCGACATCGAAGCCATCAAGCAGGTCAAGTACCGGTACCTGCGCGCGCTGGACACCAAACACTGGGACGACTTCGCGGACACGCTCGCCGAGGACATCAAGGCCGACTACGGGCCGTCGCTCGGCAACGAGTTGCACTTCACCAACCGCGACGACCTGGTGGAGTACATGCGGACCTCGCTGCCCGCGAACGTCATCACCGAGCACCGGGTGACCCATCCCGACATCACCGTGACCGGCGACACCGCAACGGGCAGTTGGTATCTGCAGGACCGGGTGATCGTCGCCGACCTCAACTTCATGCTGATCGGTGCGGCGTTCTACCGCGACACCTACCGGCGCACCGACGCCGGCTGGAAGATCGCCCAGACCGGCTACGACAGGACCTACGACGCCACAATGTCGTTGGAAGGCATGAACTTTCAGGTCAAGCCCGGCCGGGCCCTGGCCACCGAGGGCAGCTGACCCGCTACTTGGTGATGGCGATCACCGCGCCGGGCTGCAGCCATTTCATGATCGACACCAGCTGAGCGTCGTCGACCGCGACGCATCCCTCGGTGGGCTTCCCGTCGGTGGTGTGGAAGAAGAACGCCGCGCCGCCGCCGGGGGTCTTGTTCTTGTTGACGCCCATCACGACCGCGTGTTTGTACTGCGGGATCTGCAGGTTCTCGCTCTCGGCGGTGTTGAACGGGCACTGCGCCTTCTGGCACACCTGCATGGAGTTGAAGGTCGGGCTGTGGTCGTCACCGCTCCACCAGTGATTGGGCCCCACCTGCGTATACGGCAGCGCCGTACCGGGATTGGGTGCGGTGC
The DNA here is from genome assembly GCF_001667785.1 of Mycobacterium sp. E3247. NCBI lineage: Bacteria > Bacillati > Actinomycetota > Actinomycetes > Mycobacteriales > Mycobacteriaceae > Mycobacterium > Mycobacterium sp. E3247. Next base: position 3,450 of record NZ_LZJG01000509.1, read on the forward strand.
CGAACGCGGAATCCAGGGTGTAGACCCCCATCGGGGTGGCCGGCACCCCGCTCTTGGCCTGCGGCGCCATGCCCGCCGAACCGACGTGGGTGGGAACGCCGGTCCGCAGCGCCTGCCAACCGGCGGCCGTGCGCTGATAGATGTCCATCGTCGCGTTGGACCCGCCGGTGCTCATCACCGAGACCACCTGCGTCGCATTGCCGACGGCGTTGGCGAACCAGGGGGCGCCGGCCGCCGCGGCGAGCGGCGCCAGGGCCAGCGACGCGAAAAGTGCGCACGCCGAAGCGGTCAGCGAGGCGAGCAGTCGGCGCATGACCTCAATCGTCAAACCCGCGCAGCGCCAGGTCAAGTAAAGGTTCGGCCCCGGTTAGGTCACCGGACCGTGATCAAATCACCGGCGTCGCAGGCATTTCGGGAGACCGGCGCGCCCGCGGGCCGAATCACCGTGAAACACAACAGGAAATACAGGAAGCCCAGCGACCAGCCGGCCAGCACGTCGGACGGGTAGTGCACGTTCAGCGCCACCCGGGAGATCCCCGCGGCCAGCACGCTCACCGCGACCGTCGCGACCGCGACGCCGCGCAGCACCCGGCTCATCGCCGGCAAAGCCAGGGACAGCGCGGCGCACAGCGCGGCCGTCACCTCCAGCGCGTGCCCGGACGGGAAGGAGGTCTCGGCCGCGGCCACCAGCATGGTCGGCGGTCGCGGCCGGTCCGCCAGGGCCTTCGCCAGCACCGTCGCGAGCCCGCTCAGCGGCGCACAGGCCAACAGCAGCAGCGCCGCCCGCACCCGGCGCATGATCAGGGCGGCCGCCGCCGCCACCGTGCCCAGCACGCGCAGCGGCACCGGCCCCAGCGCGAAGGAGACGTCCGCCCAGAATCGCACCCAGAACGGGTGTTTGACCGCGCTGTCCCGCGCGGCGTCCAGCAGCGACCAGTCCATGCGCTGTTGCCAGTGCCAGTCCTGCGAGTAACCCACCCACATCAGCGCGTAGCTCACCGCGGCGGCCAGGGCGATGCACAGGGCCGGCAAAGTCCGCCATCGGGTCATAGCCCACCGATACCAGGCGCGCCGCGGCGGACCCCGGGCGGCCCGACCAGCGCATCAGCCGGCCGGGTCCATACTGGCGTCATGCCCGTATTCGTCCGTAGGTTGTTAGGCATCGGCAAGCTGCCCGACGACGTGTATGCGCAGGTCGAGGCGGAGGGCCTGATCTACCTGGCCGACTACGTCGCGGTGACCCGGCGGTTCAGCGGCGCCATCCCCGGGGTGCGATTGCCGCACAGCGTCGCCAGCTACACGGGTTCGCTGGTGTTCACCTCCGAGCGGGTGCTCGCCACCCTGTCGATGTTGCCGCGGCTGGCGGGCCCGACCGTCGACGTCCGCTGGGACGCGCCCCAGACCGGCTCGGCGCAGGTGGAGATATCGGCGACCGGTGTGCAGGTGAAGGTCGACGTCTCCCGGGTGGACCCGAAGTTCAGCGGCGAACTTTCGCTGCACTACAAGGTCGCCATTCCGGGCGATGTCCTCGGCGCCCTGCCGCGGCGGTCGCTGGCCTTCGACATGCCGCCCGACTACGTTTTCCGCGCGGTCGGCGTCACCTATAGTCCGTGATCGTCATCCGCGGCCAGGGCGGCTGCCTCAGCACCGCCAGGCTGCCGATCACCGCGGCCAGCAGGCCGGTGATCACGCCGATCAGCGCGATCCGATTCGCGTCGACGGCAGGCTCCCAGGACGCCCGGCCGTTGTGGATGACGAAGACACCGAGCGGTTTGGCGACGGGGATCACGGTGGTGCCGTCCGGTGTCTGATAGGGCTCGCCGTACACCCGGCCGGCCGTGCGGTCGGTGGGTAGCTGGTCGAGTGAGTCGAAAGGCTTCACGGAACACTCCCTCCTCGGGTGTTCGCCGGATCCGTGCCGCGGACACGGTTCACGCTAACGCGGATTTCCTACGATGACTCCCGTGAGCGACGAGGCCTTCAGCCCGCAGGAGCGGCGGGCCGTCTACCGGGTGATCGCGGAACGGCGGGACATGCGCCGCTTCGTGCCCGGCGGCGTGGTGGGCGAGGAGGTGCTGGCCCGCCTGCTGCAGGCCGCCCATGCGGCGCCGAGCGTTGGGCTGATGCAGCCGTGGCGGTTCATCCGCGTCACCGATGACGCGCTGCGCCGGCGCATCCACGCGCTGGTCGACGAAGAGCGGCCGCTCACCGCGGCCGCCCTGGGTGAGCGGGGCGAGGAGTTTCTCGCGCTCAAAGTCGAAGGCATCCTCGAGTGCGCCGAGTTGCTGGTGGTGGCGCTGGGCGACGACCGGGAAAAGCACGTGTTCGGCCGGCGGACGCTGCCGCGGATGGATCTCGCGTCGGTCTCGTGCGCGATCCAGAATCTGTGGCTGGCGGCGCGCGCGGAAGGGCTTGGCATGGGCTGGGTCTCGCTGTTCGAGCCGCACCGGTTGGCGGCCCTGCTCGACATGCCGGCCGGGGCCGAGCCGGTGGCCATCCTGTGCCTGGGCCCGGTACCCGAATTCCCCGATCGGCCGGCGCTGGAGCTGGACGGCTGGGCCGTCGCGCGCCCGTTGTCGGAGTTCGTCTGCGAGAACCGCTGGGGTCGGCGCCCCCACGATCCCCCGAAGTAGCTGCGGTATCGTCGCCGGTCGCGGGGCGAGTTGGAGAGGGTGACGCAATTGGGGCCGGGCGAAGCAGCGGGCCGCAAGGACAACGTGCTGATCGTGCACTGGCACGACCTGGGGCGTTATCTCGGTGTCTACGGCCACCCGGACGTGTCCAGTCCCCGGCTGGACCGCCTTGCCGCCGAGGGCATCCTGTTCACCCGGGCGCACGCCACCGCGCCGCTGTGCTCGCCGTCGCGCGGATCGCTGTTCACCGGCCGCTACCCGCAGACCAACGGCCTGATCGGGCTGGCGCACCACGGCTGGGAATACCGCAGCGGGGTGCGCACCCTGCCGGAGATCTTGACCGATGCGGGTTGGTATTCAGCGCTTTTCGGCATGCAGCACGAGACGTCGTACCCGCAGCGGCTGGGCTTCGACGAGTTCGACGTGTCGAACTCGTACTGCGAGTACGTGGTCGACAAGGCCTCGGAGTGGCTGCGGGACGGCATCGAGGATCTGGCCGGCCAGCCGTTCCTGTTGACCGCCGGGTTCTTCGAGACGCACCGGCCGTACCCGAGGGAGCGCTACGAGCCGGCGGACACCGCGGTGGTCGAGCCGCCCGGCTACCTGCCCGACACCCCCGAGGTCCGGGGCGATCTTGCCGGCTTCTACGGGGCGATCGCCACGGCCGATGCCGCCGTCGGGCGGCTGCTGGACACGCTGGCCGAAACCGGGCTGGACGCCACCACCTGGGTGGTGTTCTTCACCGACCACGGCCCGGCCTTCCCGCGGGCCAAGTCCACCCTCTACGACGCGGGCACCGGCATCGGCATGATCATCCGGCCCCCCGCCGGGCGGGCCCTCACCCCGCGGGTCTACGACGAGCTGTTCAGCGGCGTGGACCTGCTTCCGACGCTGCTGGAACTGCTGGGTCTCGGCGTTCCCCCCGACGTCGACGGGTTGTCGCACGGCAGCGCCCTCCTGGAGCCGGACCCGCACGCGCTTCCGGTCAGGGACCACGTGTACACGGCGAAGACCTATCACGACGCGTTCGATCCCATCCGGGCCGTTCGCACCAAGGAATTCAGCTACATCGAGAACTACGCGGCCCGGCCGCTGCTCGACCTCCCGCTGGACATCGAGGAGAGCCCGTCCGGCCACGCCGTGGCGCCGTCGATCACCGGCCCGCGCCCGCAGCGCGAGCTCTACGATCTGCGCGCCGACCCCGCCGAGACCACCAACCTGCTGGCCGGCGACGACGCGGCCGCCCAGGAGGTCGCCGCTGATCTGGCTGTGCGACTCCACGATTGGCGGCAGCGGACGAACGACGTCATCCCGTCGGAATTCGCCGGCACCCGCATCGCGGCGCGCTACACCGAGACGTATCTGCAGATCCACCGGGTGCGCCCGACCGCCCGGTCGGCGATCGCCGCGGACCGCGGCATCGAGGAGCAAGCGAGCGGTTAGCCGGCCGAGCGCCGGGAACCGCCCACTTCGGCGACGATGAACACCCGGCGGAACGGGAAGATCGTCGTCCCGTCGGCGCGGGGCGGGTAGGCGTCGTCCAGCAGCGGGATGAGCTCCGCGCGGAACCGCTCCCAGTCTTCGGCGCTCAACCGCTCGCGCACCGGGACCAGCGCCGTCCCGGTGATCCATTCCAGCACCGGGTTGTCACCGGTCAGCTGGTGCAGGTAGGTGGTCTCCCAGACGTCGACCCGGCATCCGGCGTCCAGCAGCATGTTGGCGTACTGGATCGGCGGCTGCACCACTGCGCCGACCCGGAATGGTATGTCCCGCATGACTTTTGCGTAGGGCTCCCGGCGCGCCAGCGTCCGCACCGTGGCGTGCGACGGCGTCTCGAAGTTGCCGGGTATCTGAACGGCGATCCACGATCCGGGCGCCAGTTCGTCGGCCCAGCGGAGCAGCAGGTCGGCGTGCTCGGGCACCCAGTGCAGGGCGGCGTTGCTGACCACGACGTCGGTGTCGGGCTTGGGCTTCCAGTGCCGCAGGTCGCCGACGACGGCGTCGATGCCGCGTTCCTTGGCGGCGGCGACCATTTCGGGCGAGGTGTCGATGGCCTCGATCACCGCCTCCGGCCAGCGCCGGGACAGGTACTTGGTCAGGTGGCCGGGCCCGCAGCCGAGGTCGACGACCCGCCGGGCCCGCTCGGCCCCCACCCGGGACAGCAGGTCATAGAACGGCCGGCTGCGGTGGTCCGCAAAGGCCAGGTAGACATCGGGATCCCACATGTCGGTCCTCCTGATCGATGCGCCGTCGCCAATCGGCGGAACAGACCAACCGTATTACCGCATCCCGGCTAGCATCGGCGTTCGTGGCGCCCGACACCTCGATTGATCCGCCCATCCCCGTTCCCGACATCCCCGGTGCCTTCAAGGGTGCCTTCCAGGGTGCCTTCCAGGGCGCAGACGTACCGATCGACGTCGGCGGATTACCCCCGAACTCCGCGTTGTCCCCCCGCCAGCGCATGGTAGTCGAGGGCTCGGCCGTCGGCGACCTCGCGCTGCGCACCTGGGTCTCCTCGCTGCTCACCGCGACGGTGGCGCCGGCCGTGGTCGCCGCCTCCCTGCGGCACCGGAGCGCCCGCGCCGAGCGCGCCAACCTGAGCTTCTACGCCGAGCTGGGCGCGCAGCGCGATCCGGTCAAGTCATTTCCGGCGCCCACCGAGCCGCCGCGCGTCTGCTCGCGGCGCGCCAGCCCGCTGACCGAGTGGGCCGCCGGCGGCACGGTGGAAAACATCGCGTTCGAAAGCGGCTTCACCGCCGTCAACCCCGCGATGCGCGAACAGTGGAGCGCGTGGAAGTCCAACAATGTCGTGCGCGCGCAGCACTGGCGCCACGCTGACGGGCCCCGTCCGACGCTGTGCGTCATCCACGGCTTCATGGGGGCGTCGTACCTGGCCAACGGGCGGTTCTTCACGCTGCCCTGGTATTACCGGTCCGGCTACGACGTCCTGATGTACACCTTGCCGTTTCACGGCAAGCGCGCCGAAAGGTGCTCACCGTTCAGCGGTTTCGGCTATTTCGCCGGCGGGCTGAGCGGCTTCGCCGAGGCGATGGCTCAGGCGGTGCACGACTTCCGGTCCGTCGTCGACTACCTGCGCGGCACCGGGGTCGACCGCATCGCGCTGACCGGCATATCGCTGGGCGGCTACACCTCGGCGCTGGTGGCCTCGGTGGACGACCGGCTGGAGGCCGTCATCCCGAACTGTCCCGTCGTCATCCCGGCGACGTTGTTCGACGAATGGTTCCCGGCCAACACGCTCGTGCGGCTGGGGTTGCGCCTGTCGCAAATCAGCCGCGCGGAGCTGTCGGACGGGCTGTCCTACCACTGCCCGCTGAACTATCAGCCGCTGCTGGACAAGGACCGCCGGATGATCATCACCGGGCTCGGCGATCGCATGGCGCCGCCGGACCATGCCGTCAAGCTGTGGGAGCACTGGGATCGTTGTGCGCTGCACTGGTTTCCGGGCAGCCACGTGCTGCATGTGAGCCAGCTGGACTACCTGCGCCGGATGACCGCTTTCCTGCAGACCGTCATGTTCTAGCGGTCTCGGCGACCGCCGCCGCGGCCGTCACCGCGGGCCAGTCCAGCTCCGCGAGCAAGCCCGCCGGCGCGTCGGTGTGCCCGTCGAGTCGCCGCGTGGACAGCAGGTCCAGCGCGTCGAGAGCCGGCCGGTGGTTGCCGCGCTGCGGGGTCAGGCCGGCCGGCGGCGCGGTCCGCCCGGGCGGGGTGTCGGTGAGGAATGCGCACGCGGCCGCCACCGTGTTGCGGGTTGGATCGCCGGCGATCTCCAGCGCCGTGCACGTCTCGCGCGCCGGATGCGCGCGAATCGCCTCGAGGGTTTCCGCCAACCGTCCGTCCACCGGGACCTGGTATGCCGCAAGGTAATCCGATGCGCCGCGCTGCACCGCCGACCAGCTCTCGCGGGCGTTGGCGGTGAGCAGCCGCGGGACGTCGTCGGCCGCGACCGCGGTGACCTCCCACCCGAGTTCCCGCAGGTGGTCGGCCAGCCGGCGCGCGACCACCTGCGCGGTCTCGTGCAACGGGACGCGTGCGGAGCGGGCCCGCAGCGCGGCCAGGTTGTCGGTGGCCGAGATGGTGAGGCCGATCCACGTCTCGCGCCTGGACGCGTCGGATGCGTTGTCGCGGCTGGTGATCCGGATCTTGTCCGCGCGGATGCCGTAGCGGTCCAGGTAGCCGGCGAGCAGCGGCAGCGGCAGCGCGTCGGCGTCGCCGCTGGGCGCGCCGACCCGCAGCAGCGCGGTGGTCGCGGTGGCGGATTCGGGCGTGGCCGCGTCGCCGCGCGACATGATGGCCAGCCGGCGGCGCAGCAGCGTGGTGAAATACAAGCCGCGCCAGCAACCGAAGAGCACGACCACGACGGCCACGGCGATGCCGAGCAGCCAGTAGTCCCGCGGCGACCGCCAGGGGTAGGCCATCACCGCGGGGACGACCGCCAGCAGCGCCAGCGTGACGCGCCCCGGTCCGGGAGTGGGTATCGAGCGCTGCAGGCTCACGGGGTGGGGTCCTTTCGACGGCGGGTGGCGGCGATCGCGCCCGCGACCGCGACGAGCGCGGCCAGCGCGGCGGTTCCGGCCAGGGCGACGGTCCGTGGGGTGGTGTCCTGGGGCGCCGGGGGCGGCGGCACGGCGACCGGCTTGACCGCCGGGACGGCGGGCGGCTCGCCGGCGGGCAGTTGCCAGGTCAGGGCCGCCACCGGGTCCACGCTGCCGGCTCCGACGATGTTGGACGGCGCCCGCGCGCCACCCCGCGCGGTGGCGGTGATGCGGTGCACCACCTGGGTGGCGTTCAGGTCGGGGTACTTGCTGCGGACCAGCGCCGCGACGCCGGCCACGTAGCCGGCCGCATAGCTGGTGCCGCTGAGCGCAACCTGCTGCTGGTGTTCGTCGGGTAGCCCGTTGGCCAGGCCGCCGCCGTCGCCGTTGCCGATCGACGCGATGCGTTCGCCGGGGGCCGCGATGCCCACCCACGGGCCGGCCATGGTGAATCTCGACGGCTGGCCGTCCGGGGTCAGGGAACCCACCGACAGCACGTACGGCTGCCACACCGACGGGATGGACACCGAGGTGACGCCGCCCCAGTTGCGCGGATCGTCGGGTCGGCTCAGGTCGGTGAGCGGGTTGGACTCACAGGACGTCCCGCCGGCGACCGACCCGGTCGGGCCGGTGTTGCCGGCGGCGGCCACGATCACCGCGTCCTTGTCCACCGCGGCGTAGCGGATCGCGGCGCCCAGCGCCGCCTGGTCGACGGGCCGGTCGGCGGGCAGGCAGGTGAGCGTGGAGACGTCGATCACCCGGGCGCCCAGGTCGGCGGCGCGCACGATCGCGCGGCCCAGCGTCGTGACGTCCAGGGACGCCCGCGCCATCAGCGGGTCGCCGCCGGGCGTGCGCGGCGAGAACTTCGCCGACGTCGTCCTGATCGACACCACCCGGGCGGCGGGCGCCACCCCGGCAAAACCATCGTCCCCCGGCTGGCCGGCGATGAGCCCGGCGACCAGCGTGCCGTGGCCGTCGCAATCGGTCAGGCCGTCCGTCGCCTCGACGAAGTCGCCGCCCGGATCGACGTTCGGCAGCCGCGGCCCCGGCCGCACCCCGGTGTCCAGCACCGCCACCAGCTGGCCGTCACCACGCGAGAACTGCCATGCGCCAGGCAGATTCAGCGTTGCCTGGCTGGGCGTGACGGCCGCCGGGTCGCTGCCGGGGATGACCCCGGCGACGCTGCACGGGCCGCGCTGCTCCATCGGCTGCACCGGGCCCGGGGTCCCGCTGGGCGGTGGCACGCCCGGATCGACCTTCGGCGCCTCGATGGCCAGCGCCGAGGGGGACGTCCACAGCATGGCCGCCAATGCCGCTGTGAGACAGGCTGATCCGGATCGAATCATCGATTGAGTATCCAGGCGAAGATGCCGACGAGGTAGGCCATGACGGGGATGAGCGACGCGTCGAGGCCGGCCGCGACGAAGCCGGTCAGCCGGCGCACGGGAAGCGAATAGCTCTCCGGCTCGGCGATGCGCGGGTTGAGCGCCACCACGATCCACGCCGACGCCAGCGCGACGAGCACCAGCGCCGCAACCAGGGCCGCGGCGTAGCGTCCGGTCGCGGTGTAGAGCACCACCAGGACGCCCGCGGCCAGGTACGGCTGCCCGAGCAGCCACGCCTTGCACGCCGCCGAATCCCACACCCGGGCCCGCAGCACCGACGTCGCGGCCGTGGCGGCGACCACGTACCAACCCGCGCCGCCGAGCGTTTCGGGGCGCAGCGCGATCGCCACCGACCCCAGGACGCTGAGCAGCACTGCGGCGGCGATGAATCCGTTCTGATGGGCGTCGCCGATCCGCACCCGCCGCGGCAGATCCTCGAGCACCCGCAGCGAGGGGGCCGACGGCGTGGGGTCGCCGGGCGCCGGGATGACCGGCAACGGGAAGCGCGCCCACAGCGCCGACAGCTGGGCCGCCTCGACGGTGACCAGCAGGGCGGCGACGATCAGCCCGCAGCCGATGGCGAGCGGCCGCAGGTGCCAGAGCACCTCGGCGCCCGCGGCCAGCGCCACGCCCGCGCCCACCACCGCGGTCGCGGTGAAGACGCCGACGACGCGCTCGCGTTCGGCGCCGGGAACCATCAGGGCGATCAGCGACCACGCGGTGACGCCGGCCGCGGCGAGCATGATCTGAGCCGGCCCGAACCGTCCGGGCACCGCCAACGCCAGCGCGGCGCCGATGGGCACCAGCGCGGCGATCGAGCACGCGGTCCCGGTGCGCGGCGAGCGCGTGGCGACCAGCAGGCCGACGACGGCGGTCACCGCCGCGACCACGCTGACCGCGACCAGCCCGGCCAGCGCGCCGGTGGCGACGCGGTAGGCGACCGACAGCCCGGTGGCCAGCAACGCGACCGCGATCGCCGAGGCCAGCGCCCCCCGCCGGATATGCGTTGTGCCCCAGGGCTTCAGCCGGGAGGCCGAGAAGATCATGGCGGCGTCGGCGATGTCCTCGACGATGCCGGGGGCCGCCTGGCCGACGGGCACCGGCTGCAGGGCCAGCAGGTCGCCGTCCACGACGCCGACGGTGTCCAGGCTGGCGTCCAGGCTGAAGGGCGCCCCGCCGATCGGCGCCAGGCTCAGCTGGATGGCCGCACCGAGGTCGGCGGTTCCCCGGGCGGTGTCGTCGGGGTCGCCGTTGGACGCCGCCGGAATCACCAACCGCTGGACGGCGGGCAGGATTTCGCGCAGCGGCAGCTCGGCGGGCAACGCCATCTCCGTCAGCCTGCTGTCCGCGAGGATTGCCACGCGGACGATCGGCATGACGGCGCCGGACGTCACCGGTCCCTCGATTCCTGGAACATCGTTGCTCTCTTCTCTGTTGGGTGGGCCTAGGCGTGTTGGGGGGTGAAGTCTCGGGCCAACCGCTGGCCGGGGAACCAGCCGGACTCCGGCAGTAGCGCGGTCAGCTGTTCGATCGCGACGGCGATCGCGAAGGGCGTGCCGGGCGTGAAGGTCGAGACCCACTCGCCGTCGAAGGCGCGCGACGGGCTCACCAGCACCCGTCCGGCCGCCGCGTCGACGATGCTCATCCCCACCTCGGTGGTGGACTGCCGGCCGTCGCGGCGGCAGCCGGCGACGATTTCGACGTAGCTGCGCGGGCCGGTGAACACCGACTCCACCACCGGCCGCGCGGATTGCGGGATGCCCAGGTAGTCAACGATTTCGGTGAGCGAGGCGCCCGAACGCAGCCGCTCGTCGGCCCGGGCGCCGACCCGCGCCGGCATGCTGAACTCGTCGAATCGAGCCGGTGGTCGCTGTGCCAGACCGACGCCGAGGACGGGGACCAGCGCGCGCGGATCGTCGATGTCCATGGCGGTGAACGTGATCAGCTGCGCGCTGCGCAACGCCACGATCGTCTTCGCGGTGGCGGCGGAGCGCCGCGCCACGATGCCGCGCAGCAGCTCCCCGGCGCCGCCATCCTTGGCGGGGCCCACGTAACGCAGGTCGAGCCAGTGGTCCGGAAAGCACACCACCCTGATCCAGTCGGCGACCGCCGGGTTGACGGCTCCGCCCTCGGACACCAGACCCATCCGGGTCAGCTCGTCGCGCTGGCGCTCGAGGAACGCCCGTCGCTGGGCGGCGTCGGTGTAGGGCGAGGTGATCGCCAGAACCCATGGGAAGCTGCCCGCCCCAATGGTTTCCGCGATGAACCACGCGTGATCGACCGTCAGCTCGACGGCGTTGGGCTCAGCGATCATCGCACCGGGATTAGCCGCCCCACTTGGCGGCTTCGGCCTGGTCCCGCGCGAGCATGGACATGGTGTTGGCCTCGTGGGTGCTGGCCATCGCCTGGTAGGCGCGCACCAGACTCTCCATCGCCTGGTTCCACTGGGCCTGCCACGCCTGGTAGGTCATCCCGGTGTCGCCCTGCCAGGCGTTGGACAGCGTCGCCTGCTCGCTGGCGATGTCGGAACCGAGGCCCTGCAGCGTGCCGGCGTAGCCCGACATATCGGCGGCGTGGCTCAACATCGCCGGGTAGTTGTACATGATCTGGGACATGACAAGTCCTTTCGCGGTTGGTGGCGGCTAGCGGGGCGCGGTCAGAAGGCGGTGTAACCGGACGCGGCGGCCGCGTCGGCGGCGACGTAGGTGCCGGCGGCGTCGCCGAGGTTGGCCTGTGCGATGTCGAGCAGGGTGTTGACCCGCGCTGCGGCCTCGACGAAGCGGGCGTGCGCGGCCTGGAATGCGGCCGAGGCCTCACCCTGGTGGAACGCCTGCGCCGACATGGCTTCCTGCTCGGCCTGGCTGATGGTGCTGCGCATCAGCGCCGCCTTGGCGCCGAACGCCGACTGTGCGGCCACCAACTGTGGAATGTGAGCGTCCAACATGCTCATGGTGCGTCCTTTCTGTTCGGTCTCTTGGGGTTTCGCTGACTGCCGGGCATCGTGCTGACTGCCTTACCCCCCTTCCCTCGGCTCCGTCGGGACCGCGGGGTCTTGGTCGGCGTCGTGGTCCCAGGTGCCGGGCGTCATCGGCATCCTCGGGCCGCCGCCGAACTCGCCGTCGGTGAGCTTGGTCAGTCCGGCCGCCCGGAAGGCGTGCTCTTTGCGCGCGGTGCCGGCGAAGCCCAGGACCCCGGCCCCGGCCCCGGACGCGACCGCGCCGGCCGGCCGCTCCTCGTCGCCGTAGACGGGGGGAACGCCGAAATCGGCGTCCATGTCCGCGAATTCGTCGGCGTGGTCGCGCATCGCGGCCCGCTTGCGCCGCCGCGCCCGCGCCTCGGCCCGGCTGGCTGCCGCGGCGCCGGCCGCCGGGATCGTCGCCGCAGGCGCCTTGGCGCCGCCGCGGCCGCCCAGCGTCGGGCCGACACCGGTCTCCGGGTCACCGCCGTAGGCGACCAGGTAGGCCGAAGTGGTCGGCGCGGGCGCCGGCGCCGGCGCGGGGGCCGCTCCGGAACCCGCGGCGACCGAAGTGGCCGGGGTCGCCGCGGGAGTCGCGACGGTGGGCGCCAGCGCGCCCGCCGGCAGCAGCGACGCCGGCCTGGTCGAGGTGACGAGCGGCGTCGCCGCGGCCCCGGCCGCGACCGGCGCGATCTCGGCCGACGCGCTGAACAACGAGCTCAGGCCGATGCCGAGCAGCAGCGGAATGAGGAAGGGCGCGGTCAGGATCGCGCCCCAGGTCGGCCAGCCGACGGCGTTGAAGAACACCTGGTAGGCGACGAAGAACAGCAGCGGGCCGTTGGCGGCCAGCAGCGCGGGCAGGTTCGAGAAGAAGTTCTGCAGCATCTGCTGAATGTTCTGGAAGAAGTCCTGCAGGAACTTGGACAGCTGCTGGAAGAAGTCCGAGATCGCGTTCCCGGGATCGGACGGGCTCTGCGCGGCGTTGTTCACCTCAGCGCCCGGCCGCACGATGGAGGGCGCCGGGGCGCTGCGCGGCGCGGAGGCCAGCGCCGCACCCGAGGTGGCCTGGTAGGCGCCCATCACGGTGGCGGCCTGCAACCACATCCGCGCGTAGTCGGCCTCGTTGAGCGCGATCGGGATGGTGTTGATGCCAAAGAAGTTCGTCGCCACCAGCACCCCGTGTACGGCATGGTTGGCGGCCAGCTCCCCCAGCGTCGGCATGGCCGCCAGGGCGGCGGTGTAGGCCGCCGCCGCGACCTCGTGCTGCGCGGCCACGCCCGCGCTGTCGGCACTGGCCTGCTGCAGCCACGCCAGGTAGGGCCCGTGCGCGGCCGCATACTGCTCGGCGGTGGGCCCTTCCCAGGCAGCCGCCTGCGTCTCCCCCAGCACACCGGTGAGTTCGGCTGCCGCCGTGGCGTATTCGGCGCTCAGCGCGGACCACGCGCCGGCGGCCGCCAGCAGCGGCCCCGGTCCCGGACCGGCGCTGAGCAGCGTCGAATGCACCTCGGGCGGCGAGGCCATCCAGACGGGCGCGACGGGGGACGTCATTTCTCAGGCGCCCGAGAACCCGTACGTCGCGGCGGCCGAGGCGTCTCCGGCGAGGTAGCTGGCGCCGGCTTCGCCGACGCCCACCCCGGCGCGGCCGAGCTCCTCGACCCCCTGGGCGGCGACGGCGGCGTGCTCCTGGCCCTGGGCGCTGAACCCGAGCGCCGTCTGCAGCGACACCGGATCCACCGCGGGCGGAACCACCGCGGTGATGGCCGGGGCGGCCGCCGCGTGCGCGGCCGCCAGCCGCGCCGTCAGCGCCTCCACCGCGGCGCTGGTCGCGGCCAGACCCTCGGGAACCACTCGCAACGTCATGACTCTCCCCTTACTGTTGCGTTTCACCGGACATCGCGGCCTCACCCACCAACGGGTTGACCAATTGCACATAGGTCGGAGCGTCGCTGTCGCCCAACAAGATCGCCCGCCCGGCCGGCAGCCGGCCGAACCGCTGGCCGCGGATCTTGCCGCTGTCCTGCGGGTTACCCGCGAGCATCAGCGTGGTCGCCTGCAAGTCGTTCAAGCGGCGCAGCAACGGGTTGGTCATCAGCGCGTGACCGGATCCGGTGGCGCGCGCCGTCACGATCACCCTCAGCCCCAAATCGGCTGCCTGCGAGAGGATTCCGATCAGCGGGGTCCACGGCCGCTGCCCGATGTACGGGCCGCTCATCGTCGGGGAGTCCGGTATCTGGTCGACGTCGTCGATGACCAGGTAGTGGGTGTGCCCCGCGTACGTCCAGCGGGCCAGCTCGCCGGGTGTCAGGCCGGCCGGCGGACGCCGCGACTCGATGAGGTTGGCCAGGCCCAGCATCGCCGGGATGACGCGGTCGACGTTGGCCGTGTATTCGTTGTCGGCGAACAACGGCTCGTCGACCAGGTGCAGCCGCCGATCCAGCACGGTGAACGCCACCCGGTCGGGCGTGGAGTTCTCGCGGATGGTGCGAATGATGTGGCGCAGCAAGGTGGTTTTCCCCGACTTGCTGTCGCCGAAGACCATCAGCAGCGGCTCGTCGGCGAAGTTGACCACGACGGGCGCGAGGTCCTCCTCGCGCTGGCCGATGACCACCTGCTCCGGGCCGCGATAGAGCGCGCCGAGGACCTCGGGGGCGAGGTTGGCCGGCAGCAGCCGCACCGGCGGCGCGGCCATGCCGGGGTAGCGGGCGTTGAGCGCACCGATCTGGTCCAGCTCCGGGGCGGCGAACAGGAAGTGCTCGGCCGCCATGGTCAGCCCGCGGCCCGGCTGGTCGTGCGGTACGGCCTCGGCGGGGCGCCGCAGCGCGCCGACGACCCGCACGTTGCTGTCCCGCGGGTCGTGCAGCTTGAGCTCGAGGCGCAGCCCGAGGCCGTCGCGCATGGCCAGCGGCACCTCGAGCCAGCTCGGGGTGGTGATCACGACGTGGATGCCGTAGGCGAGCCCGACGTTGACCAACTCGGTTACCTTGGTCAGCAACGGGTTTCGGGTGTTGAACTGGTCGGTGTTGTCGCGGCCGAACGCGTAGAGGTTGTCGATGACCAGGAACACCTCGCCGTACCCGTCGTCGGGGGCCGCGCCGCGGGCGTCGCGGAACACCTCGCGCCGCTGCCTCGACAGCAGCAGCTGCTCCAGCTCGCCGAAGGTGCGCCGGATGCGTTCGGGTTCCAGCGCGGAGGCGACGCTGCCGACGTGCGCCAGGTCTTCCAGCGCCCGTAGCTTGCCGCCGCCGTAGTCCAGGCAGTAGAACGTGACGTCGCGGGGCGAGTGCAGGCTGGCCGCCGACAGGATGAACGTCTGCAGCGCGGTCGATTTCCCGGACTTGGGGCCGCCGTGGATCACCACGTTGCCGGCCGCCGAGGTGGCGTCGAACACCAGCGGGTCGCGGCGCATCTCGAAGGGTTTGTCGATCTCGCCGAGCGGCCACTGCCACTGCCGCTGCGGCACCCCGGCCCGCGCGAGCACCGCGGTCAGCGGGATCGGCTCGTCCAGCGGCGGCAGCCACAGCTGCGGCGCCTTCGGCCCGTACTGCGCGAGCTGGTCGCCGATGGTGGCGATGAGCTTGCGCGGGGGCCCCGTGAGTTCCTCGTCCCCGGCCACCGGGATGACGGTGTCCTGCTCCGGCTCCACCCGCCCGGCAGTGAACAGCTTGGGCTCCGGGGCGGCGTGCACCACAAAGGATTTGGCCCGCTGCGGCGGCTCGTAGATGCCGTCGACGTAGGTGCTGCGGAATTTGATCGGGGCCGCGCCCGGGGCGGGCACCAGGAAGCCCAAGCCCTTGTGTTCCTTGCCCGATTCGATGTGGTAGGCGTCTTCCACGCCGATGATCTGGCGGGACACGCTGGGACTGGCCACCTTCAACCCGATGCGGTAGGAGGTGTTCTTGTCGATGTCCTTGATCTTGCCCACATCCAGGGTCTGCGACGCGAACAGGATGTGGATGCGGAACGAGCGGCCCTTGCGCGCAACGTAATCGAACAGCTCGGCGTATTCCGGGTGGTCGGCCAGCATCAGGGTGAACTCGTCGGCGACCACGAACAGCGTCGGAATGGGCGGCAGGTCGTGCCCCGCCGCGATCGCACCCTCGTACTCGACCACCGAGTTGAACGCGCTGCCCTGCACGCGGCGCCCGGCCTCGCGCAGCAGCGTCTCCCGGCGGGCCACCTCGCCGCGCAGCGTGTCGGCGAACCGGTCGGCCAGCGACTTCTTCTCGGCCATGTTGGAGATCACCGCGACGACCTGCGGGAAATGCCGGAAGCTGTCGGCCCCTGCCTCACCCTTGAAGTCGGCGTAGATGACGATCAGCCGGTCCGCCGAATGGGTTGTCAACAGCGACAACAGGATCGACATCAGAGTCTGGGACTTGCCGGAACCCGTCATGCCGATCATCAGGCCGTGCGGCCCCATCCCACCCTCGGCTTCGTCCTTGAGGTCGAAGTACAGCGGCTCGCCCGTCGCCGTGACGCCGATGGGAACGCGCAACTCGTCCTCGCGGCGGCGCGGCGCCCACAGGGTGGGCACGTCCAGCCGCGAGGCGTCTTCGATGCCCAGCAGCGTGGTGAAAGTGGCGCCGCGGGTGGCCGCCGAGCGCAGCCCGGTGTGGGTCGGGTTGGAATCCCAACGCGACAGCTGGCGCGCCAGATGGGCGGCCTCGTCGGCGCCGAGGCCGTCGGCGTCGTCGATGTAGGGTTGCCACCCGCCGGTCTGCCACCGCGCGATGGCGCCGCGCTCGACGCGCAGGATCGGCCTCTCCGGATCCGAATACTGCTCGCGGTGCGGCGGTGTGGTGCCGCGATGCAGGACGGTGACGCCCGCCCGGCCCAGCGCCAGCGTCGAGGTGTCCAGGTCGAAGTCGGGGTCGTCGACGACGATCAGCAGGTGCCGCAGCGCGTCGGCGGGTCCGCCGGTGAACGCGGGGCGGTCGACGAACGCGGGGCCGAGCAGCAGGACCAGCTCGTCGGGGTTGGTGGTCAGCAGGCGGGCCGGCCCCACGCCGTCGAGCTCTCCCGGAACGTCGGTGTGCGGAAGCCATTTCAGCCAGGACCAGTCGGGGCCCTCCAGGTCGCGGGCGACCAGCGCCACGCCCAGCACCGTCGGGTCGTGCCACGTCACCGCCTGGGCGATCCAGGCGCGCATCGCCGCCCGCGCGTCGTCCTCCTCACCCAACACGGTGATCCGCGAGACCTTGGTCAGGTCGATCCCGGTGGGCACGTCGCGCACGATGCGGTGGGTGTCGAGCAGGCCGCGTAATGCGCTGTGCGACACCGGTTCCAGGTCGATCTCGTCGGCGGTGTCGTTGACCCGCAGCGCGGTGGCCAGGGGGACCTGGTGGCGGCCGGCCCGCAGCACCAGGAAGTCGGGGTCGTGCGGGTCGCGCTCCCACTGCCGGCGCGACCCGGGCACGCTCGCCAACACCGTCGGCTCGGGGTGCGACCACTCGGCGGCGGCCCGCTGCTGGGCGGCCTGGGTGCGGATGTTGTCGCGGACCACCGACAGGTAGCGCAGGTAGTCGGCGCGTTCGGCGTCGACCTCTTCGGTGCGGGTCTTGTTGTCGTTGCCGCGATACATCGCGGTGGCCGCCAGCAGCAGCACGAACGGGAAGAACAGCGTCTGCGGGGAGATCAGCCGCATCCCGGTGGCGAACAGCGCCACGACCATGCCGACGATCAGGATCACCAGCACGTAGGGCATCGCCCGGCGCAGGAACGACGGCGGGATCACCCGCGGCAGCTCGGGCGGCGCCTCGATGTTGATGGTGCCCTTGCGGGTGACCGGCGGCGCCAGCCGGCGGCGGGCTTCGAAGATGAGTCGGCTCATCGGGGCGCTCCCTCTACTGATGCCACGCGGCCGGGCTTGGTGTCGGGCGCCAGCCCGTCGTGCGCCAACAGCGCGTCGGCGCGCGACAGCGTCGGACCGCCGGCGAACAGCGCCAGCACCGACCACGGCACGGGCACCGCTGGTTCGCTCAGGCCAAGGGCCTCAACGGTTTTGCCGCGCCCGGCGGCCGCGCTCTCCGCCTCGTTGTCGATGCCGTAGCGCACCCCGGTGTCCGACACCCAGAACAACGACCCGGTGCCGGGCGCGCCGGCACCCCCGGTGACGGTCTGGGCGAAGTAACCGGTGCCCGGGGCCAGGGCTACCCGGGCGGCCACCAATCCATTTTGCGGGGAGGTGCCCCCGACCAGGTCGACGGTGCGGATCGATTCGGGCACGGGCAGCGCCGAGCCGGCCAACAGACTCAGCGAGCTGCTGGCGGCGCCGGCCGGCTTGGTCCAATAGGCGCACGTGACAGGGTCTTTGGCCGCGTCAACGAGGGTGACCTGCCGGTCGGGATAGCGCGAGGTGTCCAGCATCCGCGACACCGGCAGCTTGGCCACCGCGTCGGCGCCCAACCGCGGCGGTTGGTCCAGGCCGTAGGAGTTGGTGTTGCGCAGGATCGCCGCGAGCACCGGGGAGATGGGCTGCAGGCCGTCCGGTAGCACCGCGTAGTAGCGGGCCCCGCCCGCCGAGTTCTGTTCCAGCGCTTCCAAGTTGAAGGACACCACGACCGCACCGATCGGTGCCGGCGCGCCGAAGCCGGCCGGGGCACCGGCATTCGGGATGGCGGGCGCCGTCAGCGCCGGCGCCTCGGGGATCGCGTTGAACAACCCGAGCGCGATCGGCCGCGGCGCGGGGATGTCGGAGTTGTTGAGCCCCAAACCGAGCGCGTTCGTGACGGCGTGGTCGGCCAGGTTGAGCTGGCTGCGCCTGCCGTCCCAGAGCAGCCAGGTGCTGTTGCCCTTCTCGTTGGGGGAGTCCACCAGCACGGCCTGTCCGGCGTCGAGCTTGGCCGCCCGAGCGCCGCTGCTGTCGGGCCGGCCGGCGATCACCGTGACACCGGTGCTGTGCACGGCGCGCGCGGTCCCGGCGATCCCGTCGCACACCGTCCAGTCCGCATCGCGCGTGGTGTTCTGCACCATGCGCTCCGGAGCGCCCGGGATGCCGATCAGGTTGCCGCGCGGAAATCGGTCCAGTTCAGCGCTTTTCACGGTCACGGGGTTGACCGGCTTCCCGACGATCAGCCGGGCCGAGGTCAGGTTGAGCACCGGATGCAGCTGGTCGCCCACCCGGACGTAGAGGGCGGCCGTCGACCGGTCGGCGAGCACGGCGTTGGTTCCCGCCGTCCCGTTGGGCCGGATCAGCGAGAACACGAAGCAGCCCGCGAGCGCGGTGGCCAGCAGGACCACACCCATCAGCACGGCGCGCGACTGGGTGCGCAGCGGGTCGACGAGCATCCGGGTGTCGTGCAGGGCGATGCCGGAGGCGATGCGCCGCATCACGAACCGCCAGCCGCTGACCTGGTGGCGGGTGACGAAACCGCGGCGGAACTCGACCTTGTCGGGGTTGTCGTTGACCGGGGTGCGTGAGGCGAACGAACGCCGTGCGCCGTCCCACTCGCCGGACTCGTTGTTCGATGTCATGCCGGCACCGACAGCCCGAGGCCACGCAGCAACGGCTCCACCGAGTTCTCGACGTCTTGGTCGGTGATCGTCATCAGCTCCTCGTCACTGAATTCCCCGGTCCCGGCGTGATCCGAATGGTCGAGCCGGAATTCGCGTTCTTCCTCGGAGCGTTCGACGATGTTGCGGACGAACCGACCGTTGCCGGCGATGTCCAGGTTGCGCCGGGAGATGCCGTTGGCGTCCGGCGTCGATTCGGTGGCCAGCTTGGTGAACAACGCCTCCATGTGGTCGAGCGCGGCCGGCTCGAAGACGCTGTCGCGCTGCTCGGCCATCTTGGTCGCGATCTCGACGAGCTCCGGGGGTGCGTAGGAAGGGAAGTCGATGTTGCGCGTGAACCGGGACCGCAGGCCCTCGTTGGTGTCCAGGAATTTGTCCAGGTCGGCGCGGTAGCCGGCGATGATGACCACCAGCCGGTCGCGGTCGTTCTCCATCCGCGCCAGCAGGGTGTCGATCGCCACCAGCCCGAAGTCGTTCTTGGCGCCGGTGGCCACCAGGGCGTAGGCCTCGTCGAGGAACAGCACCCCGTCCAGTGCGCTGTCGATGATCGCGTTGGTCTTGGCCTCGGTCTCGCCGATGTGCTGGCCGATCAGGTCGGCGCGGTGCACTTCCCGGATGTTCTCCCGCTTCAAAAGCCCCAGCCCGCAATAGATCTTCGCGACCACGCGGGCGATGGTGGTCTTGCCGGTGCCGGGCGGTCCGGCGAAGACGAGGTGATGGGCGCGCTGCGCGACGGCCAGCCCCCGCTGCTTGCGCACGAGTTCCATGGCCACCGAGCTCTTCAGCCGCGACACCTGGTTCTTGACCTCGTCCAGGCCGATGAACTCGGCGAGCTGGAGTTCGGCCTCGTGCAGCAGCACGGACTTGCGTTCGTGGGCCGCGGGGTCGACGAAGTCCTCGGCGCTGGGCTCGGTCTCCGGATCCCAGGGATCGGTGCGCGCATCGATCCGGGCCGCGTTGGTGGTCACGATCCCGAAGCTGGTGTCGGACAAGGCCTGTTCGATCTGTTCGTTTTCCGGATGGGCCGCATACAGGTCCTGCAGCACCTCACTCGCCGAGTCCTCGTCGACGTGCGCGCGCAGCACCAGCGCCTTGGCCAGCGCCCCGTCGACCGCCGCCACCGCGACGGGACCGTCGGGTTCCTCGAGATAGGACAGCGCCGGGGCGAACATGCCCAGCCGCGCGAGGGCGGTGCCCAGCGCGATCCTGGCCGCGTGGGCGAAGGCTTCGTCGAGGCCGGCGTCGTTGACGACCGGTGTGAGGAGCTTGACGACGTCCGACCACCGCTCGGCGCGGTAATGGACGACGACGGCGACCCAGCGGGCTTCGTGCCAGTTCGGGCGGCGCGCGGTCAGGCCGGTGACGATCCGGTCGGCGTCGGCGAACCGTCCGGCGGTCCCGAGGGCCGCCGCGTAGGCGAGGTGGAACTCGTCGGGGGTGGCGGCGCGGAACTGCAAATAAAGGCCGGTGTCGTAGCGGAAGCCGAGCGCGCCGGGCGCCAGGTCCACCCTGCGCTGCAACGCACCGGTCGTCGCCGCGGTCCGCGCCACCGCCTCCAGCACCCGCGCGGACGTGTCACCGGCGGCCGCCAGCCCGGTCCAGGCGTCGCACTGGTCGTGGGCGATGCGGGTCAGCGCCGTGAACCCGGAGCGGGCGGCGGCCAGGTCGGCCGGGCGCTGCCGCTGGTACACCGAGAGGCCGAGCGCGCGGCAGCACGTGGCGAACCGGCTCACGACGTCGCCGTCGACCCGGGCCTCCGCGCGGGAATTGACGGGCTGAGCGGCCAGCACGCCGGTGTCACCGAGTTCCACGGCCACGTCTTTCCATTTGTGTAGCCTCCCCTAACTTGACCCGCCTGAAGTTAGCATTGCATAAGCTAAGTGTCGAGGCGTCGGGGGCCATCGGCGTCACCACGCCACACCCCGGTCGATTCCGCTGATAAGGATGCTAACCAGGACGATTGGCCGCATTTTCGGTCTTAATCTCCGTCTCAGTAGGTTGGCAGGCCCTTGGCAGTCGCTTCTAAGCGGTCGAGCTTATCGAAAATCATTTTCATTATCAATCCGGGCGGTGCCCACTTTGGACCGCCGGACAAGGCAGTAGTCGTCCGTCGCACCGGGAAAGTTCCGGTCCCGATCGGCTTCGTCAGTCCGGTGCCCAATTGCCCGGCAACATGGGCAGCGACGGGCCGCCGCCGAAATCGTCGCCGGCGAGCGTCGCGAGTCCGGACGCGTCGGTGCCGCCCTTGCTCGCGGTCCCGGCGAAACCCAATGGCCCCGCACCCCGGTCCGAAGCCACCGATGACGCGACTCCTGCGAACGCATCCGCCTCCGGGCCGGTGTCCGGCTCCAGGTCCGCGTATTCGTAACCGCGGTAGTGATCCTGCATCGCCGCCCGCCGGCGCCGCCGGGCCCGCCGCTGGTCCCGCGCCGATGCCGCCGCCACCGCCGCGGCCGCGGCGGAATCGGGCTCCGGCGCCTTGCGTTGCGCGCCGGCGCCCATGCCCGTGCCCGACCCGACGGTCGGACCGCCCACCAGGTAGGGGAAGGGGGCGCTCCCGATGCCGGCGGGCGGTGGCGGGGTTCCGGTCGCCGGCACCGAGGTGGGTGCGGGGGCTTGGGCCGGGGTGGCGGTCGACGGCGCCGGGGCGGTGGCCGTGATGCCCACCGGCGAACCGGCGGCCACCGCGGGCATTTTCGGGGCCTCGGATACCGGCGCGGCGGCCGCGACCGGGGCGGGAACCGGCTCGGGCTGGATCGCGGCCAACGCCGTGAGGCTGGCGAGGCCTCCCGCGGCTCCGACCGGCACGACAAACGGAACCGCCAGGAGCTGGGGGAACGCCTGGAATACCTCGATTAGATGGGTGAACTCGTCCGCGATCAGCAGGCCGATGTCGTGCAGGAGTTGCGTCAACGCCGCGGACGGATTCTCGGGAAATTCCTCCAGATCCCTTCCGATGGTCTGGAAAATCTCCAGGAAGCGGTTGATCCACCAGCTCAGCTGGTACGGGTTGCCGGAGTCGTTGTCGATGATGTCGTCGTTGCCGCTGTCGTCCTCTTCGCCGGTGCTGTCGGCCTGGACGATGGTGGGAGCCGGGTCGGTTTGCGGCGTCGACGCCACCGCCATCGTGGAGACCGCCTGGTACGTGGACATCGTGGTGGCCGCCTGGACCCACATGCGCGCGTAGTCGGCCTCGTTGACCGCGATCGGAATCGTGTTGATACCGAAGAAGTTGGTCGCCACCAGCGCGCCGTGAACGGCGTGGTTGGCGGCCAGCTCCGGCAGGGTCGGCATGGCGGCCAGCGCCACGGTGTAGGCCGTCGCGGCGGTCTCGTGCCGGGCGGCGGCCGCGGCACTGTCGGCGCTGGCCCGCGTCAGCCACGCCAGGTAGGGCGCGTGGGCGGCCACGTACTGCTCGGCGGTGGGGCCCTCCCACGCCCCGGCCTGCGCCGCCGCCAAGGTCGCGGACAGCTCGTCAGCCGCGGAGGCGTAGGTCGCGCTCAGCGAGCTCCAGGAGGCCGCCGCGGCCAGCAGGCCGGCCGGCCCGGGACCGCTGCTCAGCTGCGCCGAATGAACCTCCGGCGGCAGCGCCATCCACACGGGGGCGGTCACCGGGCCGACCGACGTGTCGAACGAGCGCGTAGCGCCATCCTGGGACTCCTCGCCGGGCCGAGACCGACGCCGCCCGGGCTGTGGGCGGCGCACCGATCAGCCCGGTAGTAGTCGGAGGACGGCGCGCGAAAGTTCCGGCGCCCGGTCAACTCATGGCGAACTCATCAAGGCGTCGGATCGACGAGCCGGGCCCGGTCGCAGTCACTCGGTTGCCGAGCCGCGACTCGGGCTTCCACCTCGCGGTGTCGGCACCTATGCTAATGAAAATCATTGTCGTTTCACTTGCCATCCGACCGGGAGCCCGATGTGACTGCCCGAAAGCGTCGCCGCGGCGCGGCGCGAGCCGCCGCTTTCCTGTCGGCGGCCGGCTTGGCATTAGCCGGCTGTGGGCCGCATTCTCCGCCGTCGTCGGGGCCGACGACGCAGTTGGCCGTGGTGGCCGCCGAGAATTTCTGGGGCGACATCACCAAGCAGATCGGCGGGAATCATGTGAGCGTCACCTCGGTGATCAGTGATCCCAATGCCGATCCGCACCTGTATGAGTCCGACGCGAGGACCGCCGCCGCTGTCAGCAAGGCGCAGCTCGTCATCGTCAACGGCCTCGGCTACGACGATTTCATGGCCAAATTGCTGTCCGCATCGCCTAACCCGAATCGCAAGGTGCTCACCGCGGCCGACCTGATGCAGCTGTCGCGGCCCAACGCCAACCCGCACATCTGGTACGACATCGCGAAGGTTCCCGAAGTGAGCGCGGCGATCGCCGCCCAGCTGGGCGCGCTCGACCCGGCCGACGCCACCGCCTTCACGGCGAACGCCAAAACGTTCAGCGATAGCCTGGCACCCATCGACGCCGCGATCGCGAACATCAGGACAAGGTATCCTGGCGCGCCGGTCGGCTACACCGAGCGCGTGCCGGCTTACCTGTTGGAGGCCGCGGGGTTGAAACTGGCCACGCCGGCCTCCTTCGCCCAAGCCATCGAGGACGGCAACGACCCCAGCCCGGCCGACAACGCGGCGATGGACACCGCGGTGAGAGGCAGGGCGATCAGGGTCCTGCTGTACAACGCCCAGGTCACCAGCCCCGCCACCGACGCGGTGAAGGCCCTCGCGCAGCGCGGCGGCATACCGGTCGTCGGGGTGACAGAGACGCTGCCGGCTACCGACGCGAACTTTCAGGCCTGGCAACTGCGGCAGGTCACCGAACTCACCACCGCGCTGGGCAGGTAGCCCGGTGACGACCTCCGCGCACCTCGCCGCGCCGCCAATCGTGGAACTCCGCGGCGCCGGACTGAGCTTCGGGTCGCGGCAGCTATGGCAGAACGTCGACCTCGCGCTGGCCCCCGGCGAGTTCCTCGCCGTGCTCGGCCCCAACGGCTGCGGTAAGACATCGCTGATCAGGGTGCTGCTCGGGTTGACGGCCCTGTCGTCGGGATCGGCCCGGGTCTGCGGCGAATCACCCAAGCGCGGTAGTCACGCGATCGGCTACATCCCGCAACACCAGGGCTTCGACCGAGACCTGCCGATCCGCGGGAGCGATCTGGTGCGCCTCGGGGTTGACGGACACCGCTGGGGAATCGGGCTGCCCAGCCCGGCCCGCCGGCGCCGCGTCGGGGCTGCGATCGACGCGGTAGGCGCTTCCCGCTTTGCCGGCGAGCCGATCGGGCGACTTTCCGGCGGGGAGCAGCAACGCCTGCGGATCGCCCAGGCTCTGGTCGGGAACCCCAAGCTGTTGTTGTGCGACGAACCGCTGCTGTCGCTGGACATCAAATACCAGGCGGAGGTCGTCCAGAGCCTCGATCGACAGCGCCATGCCTCCGGCATCGCGGTGATGTTCGTGACCCACGAGATCAATCCGATCCTCACGGTCGTCGACCGGGTGCTCTACCTGGTGGGCACCCGGTGGGCGATCGGAGCGCCGGACGAGGTGCTGACGAGTTCCACCCTCACGGAGCTGTACCAGACCAGCGTCGAGGTGCTACGCGTACACGGGCGGATCGTGATCGTCGCGGCGCCCGAGGCGGCGCGGATCGTCGGCGGCCATCACGGCGACGCGGTGCTCGCGCTGTGACTCTGTCGGATTACCTGAACGACACGTTCGTTCAGAACGCCCTGATCGCGGCGACCCTGGTGGCGGTGACCGCCGGACTGATCGGCCCGTTCGTCATCATCCGCGACCTCGCCTTCGCGGTGCACGGCGCGGCCGAACTGGCGTTCACGGGCGCCGCGGCCGGCCTGCTCGTCGCAGGCAACCCCGTGCTGGGGGCGCTGCTCGGATCGATGGTGGTGGCCACGGCCATCGGGCTGCTGGGCGATCGCCCGCGGGAGCGGAACTCCGCCATCGGGGTGATCCTCGCCTTCGGCCTCGGCGTCGGGGTGTATCTCCTCTCGCTGTATACCGGGTTCGCCACGGCCGCCACCAACATCTTGTTCGGTCAGCTGTTCGGCGTCAGCCCCGGCCAGATCGCCCTGCTGATCGTCGTCGCGATCGCCGTGCTCGCCACGATGACGCTCTTGTACCGGCCGCTGCTGTTCGCCTCCGTCGACCCCGACGTGGCACTCGCGCGCGGGGTTCCGACCCGGCTGGTCGGGCTGCTGTTCGTCTATCTGCTCGCGCTGACCGTGACCGAAGCCGCGCAAATCGTGGGAACGTTGCTGGTCCTGAGCCTGGCGATCACTCCCGCCGCCGCGGCCACTCGGCTCACCGCCCGTACGCCCCTGCTGATCGCCTTGTCCATCGGATTCGCGTTGATCGCTGCTGACGGCGGACTGTTGCTGGGCCTGCTCCGACCCAACGTCAAAGCGAGCGTGTTCATCAGCACCATCAGCTTCGCGATCTACGCCGTCGTCCGGTTGGCCAGCCCCGGGCTGCGCCGAGCCGTCGCCGCTAGCCGCGCGGGCAAGTGGTTGACGCGCGGCCCTCGCGTGGCCGCAGACAAGTAGGGAAGCCGGACCGAACCAGGGGTTTCCTTGTGGCCTAACGGGTTTCAGGCCCGGCGTGAGACCGTGGGTGCCGTCCACCGTAACGGCGGTTGAATTTTTCGACTTGTCCGGCGGTGTCGACGATCCTGCGCCCGCCGGTCCAGAACGGATGCGAGTCGGAGGAGACTTCGACGATGACGAGGGGGTAGGTCTGGACCCCATCCGCCGTCTGCCAATCGATGGTGCGCGAACTGGTGAGGGTTGACCGGGTCAAGAACGTCGCGCCGGTGTTGGCGTCCTGGAAGACGACGGGGTGGTAGTCGGGGTGAATGCCGGGCTTCATCTGCGGTCTCCGTCCTGAGCCTGCTGGGCAACGGTGTCTTCGGTGTTGTCGGCCAACGCTTCGCACGGGTCTTCATGCCAGTCGCCGAACGGGTCGTCGTAGCGCGGCCAGTCCTGCGGGGAGCGAAGTTCGTCGTCGGTAAGCAGGGCGCCGTCGAGGGCGGCGGCGATCTCGGTGGCCCGCGCCCCACACACCAGGATGGTCATGGCGGTGTGCCGGTCTCCGTAGAGGTCGTCCCACCGCAATTGCGCGAAGGCGTGCCGTTCCGGATCGATGCCGGCCCGCTCGGCGTCGGTCATGGCCGCGACCCATTTCCCGGCCGAGCCGCTCCGCAATCCACCGCCGGCCGACTGCAGCCACATCGCCTCGTCGGGCTGGCTGGCCAGCCACAGCCGTCCCCGGCTCCGGATCACGCCGTCGAGCAGCAGGTCCAGACACGCGTGCAGGCGCCACGGATGGAAGGGACGTCGGGCATTGAACTCGACAAGCTTGATCGGGCCGCGGGAATCCAGGGGCGGCTGGCCGAGGAGCAGCGGACCATGCGGGTCGTCGGTTCGACCCTGCCGCGCGTCGCAATACAGGTTCCGCAGCGTCATCTCGATGCCGTCGGCGCCCACCCGAACGCGCGCGCGGGGCGCCAGCCGGCGCAGCACCGCGGCCACGAAGGGATCCGGGCGGTTGAGCACGACCGCGTCGGCGAACTCCGCCTGCGCGACGACCACCTGAGCCTGGGTGCGGCCGTCGTCGAGTTCCTCGTCACCGAGCGCCTGGTTGAGCCATACCGAGGTATCGACACACGTCACCACCGCGGCGATCGAAACATCCAGGGCCGCAGGCCCATCGACGTATCCCGGTGCCACGCGCACACCGACGTGACCGATTGCGGCACAGATCGGTTCGGGCTCCAGCCAGGGTGCCAGGTGCACCACGATGCGGTCGACGTCGTCGCGGCGGCTCAGCTGACGCAGCAACACCATCAGGTCGTTGCGGATGGTGCAGGACACGCACCCGCGGGCAAGTTCCAGCGGATGCTCAACCGTCGTCAGGGCCCCGCGCTGCAGGGTCACCAGCGTCCGGCGCACCACGTGACCGTCGAAGCGGTGTTCGACGACGAGCGTTCCTGCCGCGCGCAGGAGCGCACCGACGACCGGGTCGGTGTGCTCCTGGCCGGCGACCAGGATGACGGGCGTGCGCATCGCCCTCCTTATCGATAATCATTTTCAATAATGCTCTCCGTACGGTACCTTCCCTGGGTGAGCTTGTCGAAAATGATTTTCAATAAGCCGTCGAGCGCTCAGGAGGTTGCACTGTGTCCGCCCATTGCCAAGTGACCGGCCGGGTGCCCGGTTTCGGTAAGGCGGTGTCGCATTCCCACCGCCGGACTCGTCGGCGCTGGTCACCCAACATTCAGCTGAAGACTTACTACTTGCCGTCGGAGGGCCGCCGGGTCCGCCTTCGGGTCAGCGCCAAGGGCATCAACGTCATCGACCGCGACGGCATCGACGCCGTGGTGGCGCGTCTGCGCGCCCAAGGACAGCGAATCTGATGGCCCGCAACGACATTCGCCCCGTCGTCAAGCTGCGTTCGACCGCGGGCACCGGCTACACCTATGTCACCCGCAAGAACCGGCGCAACGACCCCGACCGCCTCGTGCTGCGCAAGTACGACCCGGTGCTCCGCCGCCACGTCGAGTTCCGCGAGGAGCGCTGAGGATGGCCAAGAAATCCAAGATCGTCAAGAACGAGCGCCGTCGCGCGATCGTGGCCCGCTACGCCCTGCGCCGCGCCGAGCTCAAGGACATCATCCGGTCGCCGTCGAGCACGGCCGAGCAGCGTGCGGCGGCGCAACTGGAGCTGGCGCACCAGCCGCGCGACGCCAGCCCCGTGCGGCTGCGCAACCGCGACGCCGTCGACGGGCGCCCGCGCGGGTACCTGCGCAAGTTCGGAGTGTCGCGGGTGCGGATCCGCGAGCTGGCCCACAATGGGCAGCTGCCCGGCGTGCGCAAAGCGAGCTGGTGATGGCCAAGAAACCTCCGCCTCGCTGCCGCGCCGCCCCACTGGTTGCCAGGGCCAAGAAGAGGAACCTGCTCGATAGCCTCGGGCTCGAGGCCGTCGACTACAAGGACACCGCCGCGCTGCGCGTGTTCATCTCCGAGCGGGGCAAGATCCGTTCTCGCCAGGTCACCGGTCTCACCGTCCGACAACAACGACAGGTCGCTGCGGCCATCAAAAACGCCCGCGAAATGGCACTGCTGCCCTACCCGGGACAGGGCACCCGACATTGACTTCGCCGCACCGCGGCACCGCCCGCCCGTTCACCGTCATCGTCTGTGCCGGTTGTTCCGCCGACCGCGAACTCTCGATCATCGACCAATTGCGGACCGCCATCCGACGCTGTCCCCACGCCATGCTCGTTGCCGCAAAATGCGTGCTGGGCCCACTGACCTGCGCCTCTCGCCCGACCGGTGGCGGCGTCATGGCCCTCGTGCAGCCCTGCACGAAAGATCGGGCGGCCTGCGGACCATCCCATTGGGTCGGCCCGATCACCGACGAAGACGAAGCGGCGGCCCTGCGCGATTGGCTCGAGCTCGGGCAATGGGAAAACACTCCGGTACCAAGACAACTCGCACGGCATCAACGCTGGGTCCGCGGCGCCGGCCGAAATAACTGAGCACCCGTCCGCCACGCCAAGCGGCCTCAATGGGGATATGCGTAAGGGTTGGCCGGGGCATCGATGCGCGTGACCGCGGCGGCCTGCAGCGTCGGAATGGTCGCCGAATGCGGTTGCCGGGCAACGGGTATCACTTGGCCCTGCACGCGAAGCCACGTGTTGTCCGGCAACCCGGCGGCGCCAGCGGCGGCCGGACCCCGCAGGTGGATGCGGGCCAGCTGAGCGTCGGCGGCACAGCAGATGATGACGACGCGACCCAGGTCCACACCCTGCGCCTCGTTGAGCACGAAACCCGTCACGGTGATCGACCGATTCGTCAATGACCCGGTGATGTCCTGCGCTTCGCGCATCAGCACCTCCGGCAGCGACACCTCGGGTGCGGCGCCCGGCGGCAGCGGTGGGAACGCCCGATTCAGAACATCATTCGACACCGCCGTAACGGACGGTGCGGCGGCCGATGGTCGCAGGGCCGGCGGCGTCACAAAACACAGCAGCAGGATGGGAATGACGAGGAGCCACACGATGCCCGCCCGGTGGGCATGCGCGTGGCTGTGACCGCCGGTTCCCTCATCTTGCCGAGCACCGCTCCGGCGGACGTCGCCGATGATCGCCACCAACGCCAAAGCGATCAGCAGGACCGCCGACGCCGTCAGCCAGGGCAGCAGCCCCGGCTTGACATAGCGGGTGAACGCGCCCGACGCGACGATCAGGACGATGCTGATGCCTACCAGCAGCAGGACGGTGTTCTCAGTTTCGCGGCTCATTTGGCCCCAGCGAGGAGGAAGAACCCGATCACACTCGCACTGGCCGTGGCAACGACGAAGGTGGCGGGAGCGAAGCGGACCGCGAAGGCGCGACCGAACATGCCCGCTTGCATGGCAAAGAGTTTCACGTCGACGGCCGGCCCCACCACCAAGAACACCAGGCGGGGTAGCAGCGGCACCATCGTCATGCTGGCCGCCACGAACGCGTCGGCCTCCGAACACAACGCCAGCACCACCGCCAGGACGGCCATCACCGCGACCCCGAGGATGACCTCCCCCGCCAGATTGGCGAAGACCCACGGCGGCACCAGCACGTGAAGCATCGCCGCCGCGGCGGCACCCAACACCAGATACGACGCCGCCTGCAGGAAATCGTGCCGCGCCGCCTCGGCGAACACCGCCCAGCGTGACTGCGTTACGTCGGCCGAGGGGGGCAGCCGGCGGGTGATCCACTCCGGGCGGCCCCAACGTGCCCATGCCCAGCCCATGATCACCGCGGTGAGGAGTGACGCCCCCAGCCTGGCGAAGACCATCATGGGCGCTCCCGGGAACGCCACGGCCGTGGCCACCAGCACCACCGGGTTGATCGCCGGCGCGGCGAGCATGAACGTCAACGCCGCGGCCCCGATCGCCCCGCCCTCGCCAAACAGACGCCGCGCCACCGGAACTGAGCCACACTCGCAACCCGGCAGCGCTGCGCCCCCGATCCCGGCGGCCAGCACCGCCACCGCCGGGCGGCGTGGTACCCAGCGCGCCAATCGCTCCGGAGACACGAACGTCGCGATCAGCCCACTGACCACCACCCCGAGCGCAAGGAACGGGACCGCCTGCACGAAGACCCCGCAGAACACGGTGCCCGCCGTCGACAGCGCCGCGCTGTTGACGACCGCGCTACGCAGCATCGCCGCCGAGAAGGCGCTGGCGAGCAATATGCCCACCAGGACTTCCATCGACCCGACGCGGAGCCTGGGTCCGAACCTCAGCGTCGACACCGTCTCAGTATGTCAGCGGAGTACTCAGGCTTTGACCGCGCTCACCAGGGTGTTTCGCGCCACCATCGACGCGGCTTCGGCGTCAGCTTCCGGCACCCGCCGGCCGTTCTGGCGCAGGAAGTCGGCCAGCGGGGTGCCGACGGCCGTCCAGCCCCGCTCGCCGAACCACTCGGTGGCCGGCGCGATCCGCTCGTTGTAGACCAGCTGATAGAACGGCCGCTCGGCACCCTCGGCCATCGCGGCGCGCTCCGCCTCGCGTTTCTCCTCGAAGTCGTCCTGATCGAGCGGGGCGCCGTCCTCGACGGCGACGTGGCTGCCGGCGGCGGCGAGGTTGTCGATGCCGGTGAACAGCTGCTCCTGCGCGGTGGCCGGCAGGTAGATCAGCAGGCCTTCGGCTATCCACGCCGATGGCTTGGTGGGATCAAAGCCGCTGTCGCGCAAGGACTGCGGCCAGTCGTCGCGCAGGTCTACCGCGATCTCGCGACGCTCGGCCTTCGGTTGGGCGCCGTGGCCGGAGAGCACCTCACGCTTGAAGTCGAGGACCTGCGGCTGGTCCAGCTCGAAGATCGTCGTCCCGGCCGGCCAGTCCAGACGGTAGGCGCGGGAGTCCAGCCCTGCCGCCAGGATGACCACCTGTCGCACGCCTGCGCCGGCGGCCCGGCGGAAATATTCGTCGAAGTATTTGGTGCGGGCGCCCTGGAAGTCGACGAAATGCGCGCCCCAGTCCGGCGTCTTCAGCTGGTGGTCGGGCAGCTTGCCGTCCAAGACGTCGGCCGCCCACCCTCCCACGGCACGGCAGAACACCTCCGCATAGGGGTCGACTGCCAGCGGGTCCGACTTCTGCGCCTCCAGCGCTCGGGCGGTCGCGACGAATAACGCCGTCGAACCGACACTTGTCGTGATGTCCCAGGTATCACCTTCGCTACGCACAGCATCGACAGTACCGGCGGTCGGCGACTGGAGACCGACCATTTTCAGGCCGCGAGGCCGCCGGCATGCGCCGCAACCATCCCGTGCGCGCTAACGCGTGTCGCGGCCACCATCGCCGTCCCAAGTTCCCGGCATCATGGGAACCTTTGGGCCACCACCGAAGTCATCGGCGTCCAGCGTGGCCAAGCCGGCCGGCCCGGCGGCCGCTGCCTTGCGCGTCGTGCCCGAGAATCCCAGCTTTCCGGCCCCGTGAGCAGACTCCGACGTTTCGGCACCGGGCGGAGCACCCCAGTCGGGGTCGACGTCGACGTTCATGTCCATGAACTCGTCGCCGTAGCCGCGCTGCCGCTGTCGGCGGCGCTGCCGCCGGCGCGCTTTCGCGGCCTCGCGCGCGGATGGCGCGGCAGCTGCCGCGGCGGCGTCGGGCTCGGGAGCCTTCCTTCTGGCACTGGAGCTGGCGCTGGTGCCCATGCCGGTCCTCGATCCGATGCCGGGGGGGCCGACGACGTACGGGGGGAAGAATCCGGGGCCGGGCGGCGGCGGTGGCGCGGCCGGTGCCGTACCGGCCCACGTGGCCGCCGCT
>NZ_LZJG01000510.1:0-704 GCF_001667785.1 Mycobacterium sp. E3247
GCTCGGGGCTGTAGTGGTCGCGTTGGCGGTTGGGTGTGGCGGCGGGCAGGGCGGCGGCCACAACGCCACCTCGGTCGCACCCTCGCCGACGCCATCGATTCGCTGATCTTGGCGCCAGACCTGATTAACGAGATTGTCGGTGCGAAACTAAACTGGGCGTCCAAACCTCCGCCCGGCGCGACCTCCCCGCCCGTGGCCGCCTTCGTCGACGAGGGTAACCCGCAGTGCGAGCCGCTGATCGCGCCGGACACGTACTCGGTGGGGGTGGCTTACACCGCGTGGCGGAGCAATCTCTACAAAGAGGACAAGGACACGTACGAGCATGCGGTCCGTCAAGCCGTTGCGACGGTTGTCGATTCCAAAGCAGCGACGGTGTTGCTTGGCGACGCTTTTGCCAAGCGTCTCGATGCGTGCAGCAATGCCGTCATCCACCTGAGCGGCAAATATCGATGGAGATTCCAGAAGACCGACGCGACCGATACGGGAGTGCGGTGGACGGGAACGGAACTGGAGGACGGGCAGATCACCGGTTGGATCTGCCCCAACGTGGCGCGCGCGAAGAACAATGTGATCATCACTGCGCAGGTGTGCCAATACGGCAATGGCGCTCCGGCCACCGCGACAGTTCTGGACAAGATGTCGGAGAAGATCCCCGGATAGACCCGGGAGAATCGGAATACTTTGTGCAGGATCCGGGAGGAGTA
>NZ_LZJG01000511.1:0-719 GCF_001667785.1 Mycobacterium sp. E3247
AACGGCGAGAAGTGGTACACCTCAGGGGCGTCCATTTCTCAGCTGGCACTGGTGATGGCCAAGACCGATCCCGACGCCCCTCGTCATCGGCAATACACCACCTTCTTGGTGGAGCTGCCCAACGCGGGTTTCGATATCGTCCGCAATATCCCTATCATGGGCGAATCCGATATCCCCACCTACCAGGGCGAAATCCAGATGGGCCACGCCGAAGTGCGCATCAACGACCTCGTTGTCCCCGACGAGAACATTCTCGGCGGCCGTGGCGAGGGCTTTGCGATGGGGCAGCATCGGCTCGGATACGGCCGGCTCCGGCACGGGATGTGGAGCGTGGCCAAAGCTCAGGCAGCCTTGGATATGGCCACCGCACGTGCGTGCGAGCGTGTCACCTTCGGCAAGCGCGTCGCCGATCGGCAAGGCATCCAGTGGATGCTCGCCGATTGCGCCGAGAAGCTCTACATCACGCGACTGATGATCCTGCACCTGGCCTACAAAATGGAGCACGGGCACGACCTGCGCATCGAGAACTCGATGGCCAAAACCTATATCGCCAACATGCTGATCGAGGTGATCGACACGGCGTTGCAGATACACGGGTCCTTGGGCTACACCCACGACCTGCCGTTGGCGGCCTGGCTCTCAGAGGCGAGAATGAGCCGCATCGTCGACGGCCCCGATGAGGTGCACCGCTGGACGGTGGGGCGCAACGTCGTCAAGGA
>NZ_LZJG01000512.1:0-24868 GCF_001667785.1 Mycobacterium sp. E3247
GGCAGGGTGCCCGGCAGCACCGACAGCACCTCGTCGCCGGCGACCAACGGGGTCGCGATGGCCGCGGAGGCGGCGCTCACCGACGTCACACCCGGCACGATGACGGCGTCGAACCGCTCGGTCAGCCGGGTGTGCAGATGCATGTACGAGCTGTAGAACAGCGGGTCACCCTCGGCGAGCAGCGCCACATTGCGGCCGGCGTCGAGGTGGGCGGCGATGCGGGCGGCGGCTTCGACGTAGAAGTCCTCCAGCGCACCGGCGTAGCCGCCGGGATGGTCGGTCACCTCGGTGGTCACCGGGTAAATCAGGTGCTCCTCGATCTGGCCGGGCCGCAGGTAGGGCTCGGCGATGCCGCGCGCGATGCTGCGGCCGTGCCGGGCGCTGTGGTAGGCCACCACGTCGGCCTGGCCGATCACCCGGGCCGCCTTGACAGTGACCAGTTCGGGGTCGCCGGGTCCCAGCCCGACACCCCAGAGCGTGCCTCTCCGGTTGGCCTGGTCGGTCATTCGCGATCGCTCGCGATCGCGTTGACGGCGGCGGCGGCCATTGCGCTGCCGCCGCGACGGCCCCGCACCACCAGATACGACATCCCGCGTGGGCGGTCGATGAGCTCCTGCTT
This sequence comes from Mycobacterium sp. E3247, assembly GCF_001667785.1. Lineage (NCBI taxonomy): Bacteria > Bacillati > Actinomycetota > Actinomycetes > Mycobacteriales > Mycobacteriaceae > Mycobacterium > Mycobacterium sp. E3247. The sequence goes on from NZ_LZJG01000512.1 coordinate 620, forward strand.
GGACTGTGCCGACCCGACGAATCCGACCGGGCCGCCCAGCACACCCGCCGGCGGGGAGACTCCTTCGTCGATCAGCTCGAGCAGGCGGAACAGGGCGGTGGGCGCGTTGCCGATCGCCAACACGGCGCCCGACAGCCGGTCGGCCCACAGCTCCACCCCGGCGGCCGACCGAGTGGTGTGCCGGCGCGCGGCCAGCTCCGGGGCGCGCGGGTCGGCCACCAGCGACACCACTTCGTTGCCGGCCGGTAGCCGCGCGCCGGTGATCCCGGCGGCCACCATCGACGAGTCGCACAGCACCGGGGCGCCGCCGCGCAGGGCTGCGCCGACGCGGCCGACGACGTCGTCGGTGAACGCGACATGCTCGGCGACGTCGACCTGCCCGCAGGTGTGGATCAACCGGACCACGACGCGCGCGACGTCGTCCGGGAACCGGGCCAGGTCGGCTTCGGCGCGGATGGTCGCGAACGACTGGCGATAGATCTCCGCCGCGTCGCGGATGTAGTCGAGCACCCGATTACCGTAGCTGGCGGTATCCGTCGCCGGTCGCCACCAGCACCTCGCCCTCGAGCGGGCTGCCGCAGGCGCGGTCGCAACCAACGAAGTGGCGATGCACTCCCGAATCCTCGTCGAGTGCCCGGGCGGCGTCGGCCCGAACGTCGGAGGCCGAGTGCGCGCACCCGGGGCTTCCGGTGCAGGCGCTGACGTTGAGCCAGGGCGAGTTCTCGTCGAACACCAGACCCAACGGCGCCAGCACCCGCAGCGCGACGTCCGCGACGGCCTCGTCGAGATCGCACACCAGCACCGACCGCCACGGAGTGATCACCACCGGCGCCTCGATCGCCGCGAGGTACTCCGCGACGTGGGCGGGCAGCACCCCCCGCGGCACGGCGGCGCCGAGCGCCACGCGGCCGTCGTCCTGGTCGATCCAGCCGACCGGCGGCCTGGTAACCGCGGCAAAGGGGGTGGCGTCGAGCTCGGCGCCGGGGAGCAGGCTTGCGATATCGTCCAATTCCTTGACACGCCAAGCGGTTCCGCGCGTGAACGCGAAACGCGTCGCGATGATGACCAGCGTCTCGATCACCTCGCCGGCGCTGAGCCGGACACCGGTGTCGCGCCCGGCCAGCAGCAGCGCGTAGCCGTCGGGGAACGCGTGCACGCCGACGTCGGCGCACAGGCCGGACACGTCGGCGCGCCCGTCGTCAAGGCCGAACCAGAACCGGCCGCCGAGCTCGGCGAGGCCGGGCTCGGCGCAGATCGCCGCGTCCAGCTCGGAGACCCACGGCCCGACATCGGCGTTGCCGCCGGCCCGGCCGGACAGCGGCGACGCGACGATGTTGCGGACGCGCTCATGGGTCGCCGACGGCAACAGCCCGGCATCGGCGATCGCCGCGGCCGCCGCCGGCACGTCGGTGATCCCACGCACCTGCACATTGGCGCGCGCGGTGAGCTCCAGCGTCGCCGAGCCGTATTCGCCGGCCACCCGCGCCAGCGCGGCCAGCTGAGCCGCCGTCAGCGTGCCGCCGGGTAGCCGGACGCGCGCCAGGGCGCCGTCGGCCGCCCGGTGCACCTGCAGCGCACCCGGGCAGGCGTCAGTGCCGCGCGTCCTGGCCACCCGTCCACCGTACGGCCATTACGTTCTGCATTGCCTTCAGCCAGAGGCAAACCCTTACCGAGGTGCCGGTCGCGCCATAGCGTCGGCCCAGTGAGCACTGCCACCGCGCTCAACGCTGCCACGAAGCATCCCGGCGGCTCCGCACCCACCGCGCCCAGCGGGCTATGGGAGCGCCGCAAATGGGAAGTCGTGCGCATCGCGTCCCCGCTGGCGTTGCTCGCGCTGTGGCAGTTGGGCAGCGCGATCGATGTCATTCCGCCGGATGTGCTTCCCGCTCCCTCGTTGATCGTCGAGGCCGGCTTGGAGTTGACCCGCAACGGCCAGCTCGCGGACGCGCTGCACGTCTCCGCCGTCCGCGTTGTCGAGGGGCTCCTGCTGGGCGGCGTCATCGGGATCGTCGCGGGCGCCGCGGTCGGCCTATCCCGCTGGGTCGAATCGACCGTGGACCCGCCCATGCAGATGATCCGCGCACTGCCACACCTGGGTTTGATCCCGCTGTTCATTCTTTGGTTCGGGATCGGCGAGTTGCCCAAAGTGCTGCTCGTCGCGTTGGGTGTGGCCTTCCCCTTGTACCTCAACACCTTTTCGGCGATCCGTCAGGTTGACCCGAAAATGGTCGAAACCGCTCAGGTGCTGGGGTTTTCGCTGTATCAGCGGTTCAGCCGGATTCTCGTACCCAGCACCGCGCCGCAGGTATTGGTCGGCTTCCGGCAGTCACTGGCGATCGCGTGGCTGACCTTGATCGTGGCAGAGCAGATCAACGCCGACAAGGGGATTGGCTTCCTCATCAACAATGCGCGCGACTTTCTGCGCATCGACATCATCATCTTCGGGCTGACCGTCTATGCGTTGCTGGGCATCACCACCGACACGGTCGTACGCCTGCTCGAACGCCGCGCCCTGCGCTACCAACACTGAAAGGTTCGGGCTTGACACTCATCGCAGAATCCGGCGCAGCTCGGCGAGCGCTGCGTACCGAGATCGCCGGCGAGCTGCGCCACGTCGACAAGTGGTACGGCAGCCGCCATGTGCTCAAAGACGTTTCGGTGCGCGTAGGAAGCGGCGAGATCGTTGCACTGGTCGGGCGCAGCGGCTCGGGAAAGTCCACAGTCCTGCGGGTACTGGCCGGCCTCTCGCGTGACCACACGGGCGATCGGGTGGTGGCCGGGGCCCCGGCGTTGGCATTCCAGGAGCCGCGCCTTTTGCCATGGCGTGACGTGCGAACCAATGTCGGATATGGCCTGAACCGCAACCGGCTTCCGCGGGCTCTCGTTCGGCAACGCGCTGATCAGGCACTGATCGACGTAGGGCTGGCCGACCACGCCGACGCCTGGCCGCTGACCCTTTCCGGCGGCCAGGCGCAACGTGTTTCGCTGGCCCGGGCGCTTGTCGCCGAACCGCAGCTGCTCCTGCTCGATGAACCGTTCGGGGCGCTGGACGCGCTGACGCGGCTGACGATGCACGCCCTGCTGCTGCAGCTGTGGCGCGAGCACGAGTTTGGCGTACTCCTGGTGACGCATGACGTCGACGAAGCGGTGGCACTGGCCGACCGTGTCCTGGTCCTCGAGGAAGGGCGGGTCGTTCACACATTGGCGATCGACGAGCCTCGCCGCGTGCCCGGAGACCCAGGGGCTCACAGCGCGCGGCATCGTGCCGAGTTGCTGGATCGCCTTGGGGTGCGGCTGTAGCCATGTGGCGAGGTTTCGTGGCGCTGACCGCGGCAGTCGGGCTTGTGTTGACCGGATGCGTTTCCCGCGCAGGTAATTCGGGCCCGGCCGCGGCTCCTGCTGCGGTGCCATTGTCGGAGTTGTCGGGTCTCACGCTGCAGGTCGGGGATCAGAAAGGAGGCACCGAAGCGCTGCTGCGTTCCGCTGGGCAGCTGGACAAGCTGCCCTACCGGATCGCGTTCTCGACGTTCACATCCGGGCCGCCGCAGGTGGAGGCGGCCACCGCCGGCAAGATCGACTTCGCGATCACCGGTAATACTCCACCGATTTTCGGGGCGGCCAGCAACGCAAAGATCAAGGCGGTTTCCGCATACGGCGGGGGCGGTGCGGGCAATCGCATTCTGGTACACGCCGACTCACCGATCACGTCGGTCACCGACCTACGCGGCAAGACGATCGCGGTTGCCAAAGGCAGCTCATCCCATGCGAACCTGTTGGCGCAGCTGGAAAAGGCGGGACTAAAGCCCGTCGAGGTGAAGTTCGTGTTCCTGCAACCCGCCGACGCTCTTTCGGCCTTCAGTCAGCGCCAGGCCGACGCGTGGGCCATCTGGGATCCCTACACTGCGCAGGCCGAACAGCAGATCCCGGTGCGCAGCATTGCCGAGGCGCAGGGGGTGACCAACGGCGACTGGATTGGTGTAGCGTCCGACCAGGCGCTGGCCGATCCGAAACGCAACACCGCGCTGTCCGACCTGTTGGTCCGGTTTGAAAGGGCCGTGCAGTGGGCCAGGTCGCACCCGCAGGAATGGGCCCAAAACTATGCTGCCGCAGTCGGATTGGACCCACGAGTTGCTGCGGTGGCCGAGGCTCGCAGCCTGCGTCTACCGACCGAGCTCGGTGACGAGGTGGTCGCCTCGGAACAGAAGCTGGCCAACCTTTTTGCGGCGGCGGGCCAGCTTCAATCGTCGCCCCGGTTTTCCAACTGGGTCGACCGTCGATTCAATGAGGTATTACGACAAGGCCTCGTCAGCTGAACTCGGGGGATGAATGTCGGCAAAGTTCTTTGGTTTTTGCCCACCACGGGTTTTCGCCCACCACGGGTGACAGCCGGTCGATCGTGGGGGGATCACACGCGTCGCCGCACCACTCAGTCCCGGCGAGCCATCGCAACGAATTCATCCTGTCGGGGCATCCCCACCTCGAAGAGGCGTACTGGTTCGCCGAGGGCGTGCTGCCGATCCTGCGCGGGAAAGGCGTGGCCTGATCGGCAGTTTGTGGCCGTGCCATCCGGGGCATCCCCGTGCCCGTGGAGACGCTGGAGTACGGCCCGGGACGTCTCGTGGATGTCTACGGCGATGCGACGCAACCCACCGTCCTGTTGTGGCACGGCATGCAGACCGATGCCCGCGCTGCCTTCCGTCCTCTCGCCGGCATGCTCGCTGAGCACGGCGCGTCGGCGGTGGTGCCGGACTGGAACTCGCACGCCGACGACGGCGGCCGCGCCGATCTGCTGGGATCGCTGGATTTCGCACGCGATTTCGCGAGTCGGGGCAACCGCATCGTCCTCGTCGGGTGGTCGATGGGAGGTGCGGCCGCGGCGGCCGTCGCACTCAGCGGCGACGCGCAACTGGCGCACACCGTCTGCCTGGCGGGCGCTTTCATGGTCCCCGACCCGATTTTCGGTCGACGTGCCACCGAGCACCTCTCGGCGCAGCGCATCGGCGCGCCGTTCCTGCTGCTGCACGGCCGGGCCGACGACGCCGTCCCCGTCACGGCCAGCAGGGAGTTCGCCACGGCCCTCGACCGGGTCGGCTGGCCGGTCGAATTGGTGGAGTTGGCCGCCGACCACGGATCCGTCGCCGGCGCCGACTACGACCCGAACGCGGATCGCTACGTGCCGGGGAAGAGCGAGGAGGCGCTGCGGGTGGCCGGAGAGGTCGCCGCCCGGGTCGCGGCGACCCTGCTGTACGAATGAGGGGTGGCTGAGCCGACCATCCTGCTGCTGTCGACATCCGACACGGACCTGATCAGCGCCCGTGCCAGCGGCAAGAACTATCGGTGGGCCAACCCGTCGCGCCTGGACGAAAGCGTGGGGACACCTCCCGCTTGCGGGGGACTGCCCGAGCCGCTGGCCGGGCTATTGGAGGATGCCGCGATCGTCGTGGTGCGAATCCTCGGCGGCTACCGCGCGTGGCAGAGCGGCATCGACACGGTCCTCGCCAGCGGCGTGCCGACGGTGTTGGTCAGCGGCGAGCAGGCCGCCGACGCCGAGTTGACCGGCCTGTCCACGCTGGCGGCCGGCATCGCGGTCCAGTCGCACATTTATCTGGCGCACGGCGGCGTGGAGAACCTGCGCCAGCTGCACGCCTTCCTGTCCGACACCGTCCTGATGACCGGGTTCGGCTTCGGCCCGCCGGTGGTCACACCGACCTGGGGCGAGCTGGAGCGACCCACCACCGACGCTGACGGCCCCACGATCGCCGTCCTGTATTACCGCGCGCAGCAACTGGCGGGCAACACCGGCTACGTCGAGGCGCTGTGCCGGGCCATCGAGGACGCCGGCGGGCGGCCGCTGCCGGTCTACTGTGCGTCGCTGCGCACCGCCGAACCCGAACTGCTGCAACGGCTTGGCGACGCCGACGCCATGGTGGTCACCGTCCTGGCCGCCGGGGGACTGAAGCCGGCCGCGGTGTCCGCCGGCGGCGATGATGACAGCTGGAACGTCGAACACCTGGCGGCCCTTGACGTTCCGATCCTGCAGGGATTGTGCCTGACCAGCTCTCGGGCCCAGTGGAGCGCAAACGACGACGGGCTCAGCCCACTGGACGTGGCCACCCAGGTGGCGGTGCCCGAGTTCGACGGCCGCATCATCACGGTCCCGTTCTCCTTCAAGGAGATCGACGACGACGGGTTGATCGCCTACGTCGCCGACCCGGAACGATGCGCCCGGGTCGCGGGCCTGGCGGTCCGGCACGCCCGGCTGCGCCACGTCGCCCCCGCCGACAAGCGGGTGGCCCTGGTGTTCTCGGCCTACCCGACCAAGCACGCCCGCATCGGCAACGCGGTGGGCCTGGACACCCCGGCCAGCGCGGTCGCGCTGCTGCGGGCCATGCGCGAGCGCGGCTATCAGGTGGGCGAGGTGCCCGGGGTCGAGGCCGGCGACGGTGACGCCCTGATCCACGCGCTGATCGAACGCGGCGGCCAGGACCCCGACTGGCTCACCGACGGGCAGCTGGCCGGCAATCCGATCAGGTTGTCCGCCAAGGACTACCGCGACTGGTTCGACACCCTGCCCGCCGAGCTGACGGACGCGGTGACACGGCACTGGGGTCCGCCGCCCGGCGACCTCTTCGTGGATCGCACGCAAGACCCCGACGGCGAAATCGTCATCGCCGCCATGCAGGCGGGCAACCTGGTGCTGATGGTGCAGCCGCCCCGCGGATTCGGGGAGAACCCGGTGGCGATCTACCACGACCCGGACCTGCCGCCCAGCCACCACTATCTGGCCGCCTACCGCTGGCTGGACACGGGTTTCGGTGCGCACGCGATAGTGCACCTGGGCAAGCACGGCAACCTGGAGTGGCTGCCCGGGAAGACGCTGGGCATGTCGGCGGCCTGCGGATCCGACGCGGCGCTGGGCGACCTGCCGCTGATCTACCCCTTCCTGGTCAATGACCCGGGCGAGGGCACCCAGGCCAAGAGGCGGGCGCACGCGGTGCTGGTCGATCACCTCATCCCGCCGATGGCGCGCGCCGAAACCTACGGCGACATCGCCCGTCTGGAGCAGCTGCTCGACGAGCACGCCAACGTCGCCGCGCTGGACCCCGGCAAGCTGCCCGCGATCCGCCAACAGATCTGGACGCTGATTCGGGCCGCCAAGATGGACCACGACCTCGGGCTGACCGAGCGGCCCCCGGAGGACTCCTTCGACGACATGCTGCTGCACGTCGACGGCTGGCTCTGCGAGATCAAGGACGTGCAGATCCGCGACGGCCTGCACATCCTGGGTCAAAAGCCCTCGGGGGAAACCGAACTCGACCTGGTGCTGGCGATACTGCGGGCCCGCCAACTGTTCGGCGGCGAGAAGGCCATTCCCGGCCTGCGGCAGGCGCTGGGCTTGGCCGAGGACGGCACCGACGAGCGGTCGGCGGTCGACCGGGCCGAGTCCGCCGCCCGGGAACTCGTCGCCGCGCTGCAGGTCAGCGGTTGGGATCCCGACGCCGTCGACCGGATCACCGAGAATCCGGACGTGGCAAGGGTCTTGCGGTTTGCGGCAACCGAGGTGGTGCCCCGGCTCGCCGGCACCGCCGCCGAAATCGACCAGGTGCTCAACGCGTTGGACGGCCACTTCATCGCGGCCGGCCCGTCGGGATCGCCGCTGCGCGGCCTGGTGAACGTGCTGCCCACCGGCCGCAACTTCTACTCCGTGGATCCCAAGGCGGTGCCGTCGCGGCTGGCGTGGGAAGCCGGGGTTGCCCTGGCGGATTCGCTGCTGGCCCGCTACCGCAACGACCATGGGCGGTGGCCGCAATCGGTGGGGCTGTCGGTGTGGGGCACGTCGGCGATGCGCACGGCCGGCGACGATATCGCCGAAGTGCTTGCGCTGCTCGGGGTTCGGCCCGTCTGGGACGACGCGTCGCGGCGCGTCGTCGATCTCACGCCCATTCCGCCGGCCGAGTTGGGCCGCCCGCGTATTGACGTCACCGTGCGGATCTCGGGCTTCTTCCGGGACGCCTTCCCGCACGTGGTGACGATGCTCGACGACGCGGTGCAGCTGGTGGCTGGCCTCGACGAGTCCGCCGACGACAACTACGTGCGCGCGCACGCCCAGGCCGACCTGGCCCAGCATGGCGACCAAAGGCGCTCCACGACAAGGATTTTCGGATCCAAGCCCGGCACCTACGGGGCGGGGCTGTTGCAGCTGATCGACAGCCGCAACTGGCGCGACGACGCCGACCTGGCGCAGGTGTACACCGCGTGGGGCGGCTTCGCCTACGGCCGCGACCTGGACGGCCGCGAGGCGGTCGACGACATGAACCGCCAGTACCGGCGCATTGCGGTGGCCGCCAAGAACACCGACACCCGTGAACACGACATCGCCGATTCCGACGACTACTTCCAATATCACGGCGGCATGGTGGCGACGGTCCGGGCGTTGACCGGCCAGGCCCCGGCCGCCTATATCGGCGACAACACCCGGCCCGACGCGATCCGTACCCGCACCCTGTCCGAGGAGACCACGCGGGTGTTCCGCGCCCGCGTCGTCAATCCACGCTGGATGGCGGCGATGCGCCGGCACGGCTACAAGGGCGCGTTCGAGATGGCGGCGACCGTGGACTACCTGTTCGGGTACGACGCGACCGCCGGGGTGATGGCCGACTGGATGTACGAACAGCTCACCGAGCGCTACGTGCTGGATCCCGAGAACCGCAAGTTCATGGCCGAATCCAACCCGTGGGCGCTACACGGGATGGCCGAACGGCTGCTGGAGGCCGCCGGCCGCGGCATGTGGGAACAGCCGCAGCTGGAGACCATCGACGGGCTGCGCCAGGCGCTGTTGGAAACCGAGGGCGACCTGGAGGGCTGACCGGCGGTAGGTTGTTACCGTGACGCCCACCTTCGCCGATCTCGCCAAGGCGCAGTACATCCTGCTGACCACCTTCACCAAGGACGGCAAGCCCAAGCCGACGCCGATCTGGGCGGCTTTGGACACGCTCAGCGGGGACCGGCTCCTGGTCATCACCCAGGAAAAGTCGTGGAAGGTCAAGCGGATCCGCAACACCCCGCGCGTCACCCTGGCGACCTGCACCATGCAGGGCAAACCGACGAGCGAGGCCGTCGAAGGCACCGCCGCCGTCCTCGACGCGTCGCACACCCCGGCCGTCTACGACGCGATCGGGAAGCGGTACGGCATCGTGGGCAAGGTGTTCAACTTCTTCAGCAAGCTGCGCGGCGGCATGGAAAACAACGTCGGGCTCGAGCTCAGGGTGGCGCCGGCCTGACGCAGGCGACACGCGCACGTCAGCGACGGCGTTGTCGCGAAAGTTGGTGTGCCCGAAGGCCTTACGTCCCGGACGCCAGATGTTCGCCGAAGAATGCGAAGACCCGCCTCCACGCGTCCTCGGTGGCGGCCTCGTCGTAGCCGAAACCGGCGATTCGGTTGAGCGGCTGGCCTGGGAGCTTGTTGGCGAAACTGTGCCCGACGCCGGGGTAGACCTTGATATCGGCGGTGATGTTCTTACTGGCGGTCACCTTGCGCAGCTTTTCGGGGGCGCCCCTGCCCAGCGGGTCGCGACTGCCGAAGCTCGCCACGATCGGGCAGGCCCCTTCGAGGGTCTTGTCGAGGTTGCGGGGCAGGGGAGTGCCATAGAACGGGGCGGAGGCGCCGAAACCCTTGGGCGACATCACCAGTGCGAACTGGCCGCCCATGCAGAAGCCCGCGACGCCGACCTCACCGGTGCATTCGGGCATGGCCCGCAAGTGATCGCGGGCGGCCAGGATGTCGTCGAGGGCACGGCCGCGCTGCGTCTGCAGCTCTTTCATGACCCGGGTGATACAGCGGATGCGCCCGCCCCGCGCGTACATGTTCGGGGTGATCGCGACGTAGCCGGCATCGGCGATGCGCTTGTTCGTCGATTCCTTGTCGCTGCGGTAGCCGACGATGTCGTGGATCACCACCACGCCGGGCCACGGGCCCTGACCGGTGGGGAGGTCGAGCAGCGCGTCGATCGGTCCGTCGGGGGTGTCGATCTCAATCGTCGTCATGTCGTCATCTAACTGCAATCGGCCCGGACACCACCATGGGAACTTCGGCTCGGCCGGCGCACGTTGGCCAGACATGTTGTCACGGCTGTTTCTGGTCTACGCCGTCGTGGAGCTGGCGGCGATCACCGCCCTGGTTGCGACGATCGGGTGGGGTTGGACGCTGCTGGCGCTGGCGGGCAGCCTGCTGCTCGGCTGGGGGCTCTTGTTGCCGATGTCGGGCTCGCACCTGCTCCGCCAGCTCGGGCACCTGCGGTCCGGCCTCGCCGAGCGGCGTACGGCGGTGCGGGACGGGACGTTGGTCACGCTGGGCGCCCTGCTCGTCGTGATACCCGGGCCGGTCACCACGGTGTTGGGACTCCTGCTGCTGGTGCGGCCCGTCCGGTCGGCCGTCGGCCCGGGGCTGGCCGCGCTCGCGATGCGCGGCCTGCGGCGGCGGATGCCGCTGCTCGCCGAGACGGCGTTGTTCGGTGCCGGTGTGCCCCGCGGTGGCGCCGCGCCGGGCGACGGCTACCTCGGCGGCTACATCGAGGGCGAGGTCGTGGACGTCCGGGACATCCGGCCGCCCGCCCTGCCGAACGAGCCGGTGCGTGGCGGGTACCCGGGGCGGCCCGCCTGGGACTGAACACCGGCCGCCGGCACACGTAGTTTTGCCCTGTGAGCGAGACGTCCACCACGCTGCTGGTCAACGGCCGGGTGTATAGCCCGACCCATCCCGACGCCACCGCCGTGGCGGTGCGGGGCGACGTCGTCGCGTGGCTGGGCGGCGATGACGTCGGCCGCAGCCTGTTTCCCGGCGCCGACATCGAGGACTTGGACGGCGGTTTCGTGGCGCCGGGGTTCGTCGACAGCCACATCCATCTGACCGCGACCGGCCTGACGCTCAGCGGACTGGACCTGCGAGGGGCGCGCTCGCGGGAGCACTGCATCCAAATGATCGCCGACTACGCGGCGGCCCACCCGGGCCGGCCCGTGTGGGGGCATGGCTGGGATGAGTCGTCGTGGCCGGAGAACAGGCCGCCGGACACCGCCGACCTCGACACCGTCCTCGGTTCTCGGCCCGCCTATCTGACCAGAGTTGACGTCCACTCCGCGATCGCCTCCACCGGCTTGCGCCGGCTGGTCGCGGACCTACCAGCGGCGGCGGGCTTCGCCCCCGACCGGCCGCTCACCGGCGACGCGCACCACCTGGTCCGCGCCGTTGCCCGCGACCTGCTGACGCCCGACCAGCTGACCGAGGCCCGGACGGCCGCCCTTTCGGCCGCCGCGGCGGCCGGCATCGTCGCGGTGCACGAATGCGCCGGGCCCGAGATCGGCGGCCTGGACGACTGGCTGCAGCTGCGGTCCCTCGATCACGGCGTCGAGGTGATCGGCTACTGGGGCGAGGCGGTCAGCACGCCGGAGCGGGCGCGCGCGCTTGTCGAGCAGACCGGAGCCCGCGGGCTGGCCGGTGACCTGTTCGTCGACGGCGCGCTGGGGTCACGCACCGCCTGGCTGCACGAGCCGTACGCCGACGCCACGGACCGGCTCGGCACCTGCTACCTCGACCCCGACGCCATCGAGGCGCACCTGCGGGCCTGCACCGAAGCGGAGGTGACCGCGGGCTTCCACGTCATCGGCGACGCCGCCGTCTCGGCGGTGGTCACCGCCTTCGAACGGGTCGTCGCGCGGCTCGGAGGGGCGGCCGTCGCCCGGTGCGGTCACCGCCTCGAGCACGTCGAAATGGTCACCGCCGAGCAAGCCACCCAACTTGGGCAATGGGGCGTCATCGCCAGCGTGCAGCCCAACTTCGACGCGCTGTGGGGCGGCGCCGACGGCATGTACGCGCGGCGCCTCGGCGCCCAGCGAGGCAGCCGGCTCAACCCGCTTGCGCTGTTAGCATCCCAAGGCGTGCCCCTCGCCCTAGGTTCCGACGCACCGGTCACGGGCCTCGACCCGTGGGCGAGCGTGCGGGCGGCGGCCACCCATCGAACCCCCGGCAGCGCGATCTCCGCGCGGGCCGCGTTCGCCGCCGCGACCCGCGGTGGCTGGCGGGCCGCCGGCGTCCGCGACGGCACGACGGGAACGCTGGTGCCGGGCGCCCCGGCCTCCTACGCCGTCTGGGACGCGGGACCCTTGGACGTCCACGCACCCCGCGACGCCGTCGCGCGCTGGTCGACCGACCCGCGCGCCCGGGTGCCGGCCCTACCGCGCCTGGGCCCGACCGATGCCCTGCCACGCTGCCGTCGAACTGTGCACCGGGGCGCTGTCATCCATGGCTAGGGAATGGTTCGGCCGAAGGGACGGTCCCGACCGGGCCGACCAACTCGGCCCGGTGGACGACGGCCCCGCGCCGCACCCGGACACCGATCCGATCAGCGACGAAGCCGAATCAGAGCGCGACGACGAGCCCGTCGACGTCCAACCGCAGTCTGCCCCCGAGCCCGAGCCCGAGCCCGACGACGGCGTCGACGCCCCGGAACCCGGCGCCCCGGCGCTGGCGGACCGCCTGGGCCGCGCGCGGCGGCGAGTGTCGGCGCGGCTGCCCGGCGTGCGGGCCGCCCTGCTGCCGCGGCTGACCCGGTTGGCGTGCGCCGTGGCCGGCGGTGTGCTGCTGTACACCAGCTTCCCGTCGCTGAACTGGTGGTGGGGCGCGGTTGTGGCCGCCGCGCTGCTGGCCTGGGCGCTCAAGCACCCGGCGACGACGCCGGCGGGCGGCTTGGGCTACGGGTTCCTGTTCGGCCTGGCGTTCTATCTGCCGCTGCTGCCCTGGATCAGCCTGCTCGTCGGCGCCGTGCCCTGGATGGCGTTGGCCATGACGTGTGCGCTGTTTCCCGCGCTGTTCGGCCTGTGCGCCGTGGTCGTGCGCCGGCTGCCGGGCTGGCCCGTCTGGTTCGCGCTGGTGTGGACGGCACAGGAGTGGCTGAAATCAACCGTCCCGTTCGGCGGCTTCCCGTGGGGCGTGGTGGCCTTCGGCCAGGCGCAGGGCCCCTTCCTGCCCTTGGCCCAGCTCGGCGGTCCCGCGTTGCTCTCGATGGCGATCGTGCTGGTGGGCTTCAGCGCGACCGCCATCGAGCTCGAGATCGTGAAATGGTGGCGCACCGGCAATCGGGCGCACCGCGGCGGCGACGAACCGGCGAAAGCCGATGCGGCACCGCCGGCGGTGGTGCTGCCGGGCGTCTGCATCTGCCTGGTCTTGTTCGTGTCCGTCATCGTCTGGCCCCAGGTCCGGCACGCCGGCACGGGATCGGGCGGCGAGCCCTCGGTCACCGTGGCGGTGGTGCAGGGCAACGTGCCGCGGCTCGGCCTCGACTTCAACGCGCAGCGCCGCGCGGTGCTCGACAACCACGTGCGCGAGACGCTGCACCTGGCGGAGGACGTGCGCTCCGGACAGGCGCCGCAACCGCAATTCGTCATCTGGCCGGAGGACTCATCGGACATCGATCCCTTGGTGAACGTCGACGCCGCGCTGGAGATATCCCAGGCCGCGACCGCGATCGGCGCGCCGATCCTGATCGGTACCGTGTCCGAACTGCCCGGCAGCCCGCCGGAGAATCCGCAATACACCAACACCATGATCGTGTGGAACCCGGCGACCGGACCGGCCGATCGGCACGACAAGGAAATCGTGCAGCCATTCGGCGAATACCTGCCGATGCCCTGGCTCTTCAGGCACCTTTCCAGCTACGCCGACCGCGCCGGGAACATGGTGCCCCGCCCGGGCCGGGACATCGTGCACATCGCCGGGGTGCCGGTCGGGGTGGCCACCTGCTGGGAAGTGATCTTCGACCGCGTCCCGCGCAACGCGGTCCGCAACGGCGCCCAGTTGCTGGCCGTTCCGAGCAACAACGCCACTTTCAACAAGACGATGAGCGAACAACAGCTGGGTTTCGCCAAGGTGCGGGCCGTTGAACACGATCGATACGTGGTGGTCGCCGGCACCACCGGGATCAGCGCGGTGATCGCACCGGACGGGGCCGAGCTGGTGCGCACCGACTTCTTCCAGCCCGATTACCTGGATATGCAGGTTCGCCTGAAGACCAAGCTGACGCCGGCCACCCGCTGGGGCCCGCTGTTGCAATGGCTCCTGGTCGGGACGGCCGGGGCGGCAATCTTGGCCGGGATACGGCAGAATGGTTGGTTCGTGCGTTCGATTCGTCGGAGGTCCAAGGGTCCGGACGGATCCTCGGACGCCGGCACGCCCCCAGGCGAAACCCCACCCGGCGAGGCGGACAGTCCTCCCGAGGAGGGCGGAGACCAGGCGCCGCCGGATGACGAGGGTGACTACACTCCGCTCCACGAGGGCGGCCGACGACCGTCGCGTAATTTCGGGCGACACAGAGGAGCTACATGACCACCGGCCAGCCGGCGCCCCGGGACTCGGGAAGTCGTCCCAGCGAGCGCGTCCTGGTGATCATTCCCACCTACAACGAGCGGGAGAACCTGCCGGTGATCCACCGGCGGTTGAAGGACGCCTGTCCCCACGTGCACCTGCTCATCGTCGACGACAGCAGCCCCGACGGCACCGGCGAGCTCGCCGAGGAACTGGCAGCCGCAGACGCGGGTCGTACCCACGTCATGCACCGCACGGCCAAGGACGGGCTGGGCGCGGCGTACCTGGCGGGCTTCGCCTGGGGACTGAGCCGCGACTACTCCGTGTTGGTGGAGATGGACGCCGACGGCAGCCACGCGCCCGAACAGCTGCACCGCCTGCTGGACGCCATCGACGCCGGAGCCGACCTGGCCATCGGTTCCCGCTACGTCGAAGGCGGCTCAGTGCGGAACTGGCCGTGGCGACGCTGGGCGCTATCGTGGACGGCCAACACCTATGCGCGCGTCGCGCTGGGCATCGGTGTGCACGACATCACCGCCGGCTACCGTGCGTACCGCCGCGAAGTCCTCGAGGCGATCGGCCTCGACGCGGTGGACTCCAAGGGCTACTGCTTCCAGATCGACCTGACCTGGCGCACGGTGTGCAACGGGTTCGTCATCGCCGAGGTGCCGATCACCTTCACCGAGCGTGAACTGGGCGTCTCCAAGATGAGCGGCTCGAACATCCGCGAGGCGCTGGTAAAGGTCACCCGATGGGGCATCGAGGGCCGCAAGACTCGCGCCGGCACCCAGCGCGCGGACAACCGCAGCTAAAGCGGTCTGAGGTCAGCCGCGGCGGCGTGACCGGATGATTTCGAGCCGCTCCTTGAGCAGCTCTTCGAGCTCTTCGACGCTGCGCCGTTCCAGCAACATGTCCCAGTGCGTGCGCGGCGGCTTCACCTTCTTCGGCTCGGGCAGGTCGCCCTCGATCAGGGTGCCTTCCAAGCCGTTGCGGCACAGCCAGGTGCCGGGAATTTCGGCGTCGTCGGCGAAGGGGACCTCGAACTCTTCGCCGTTCTCGGTGCGGTACTTCGCGAGCTGACGTGGTGCAAGGTCGTGGTTGCGGTCGGTCTCGTAGCTCACGGCTCCGAGGCGACTGCCCCTAAGGACGCGATCAGCCATGTTGCTACTCCTCTAGGTCTTTTCGAACTTTCGGGCTGCTGTAGTGCAATTCTGTCCCGCTTGGCAAACGTCGCGGCGCTCGGCGTAGTTCCCGGCTCGGTGGCCGGCGTACGCGACGCGGCCTTCAATGATACCGGGATCGCCGCGCGAACCCGACTAAAGTCGGCAGCCGTGAGCCGTCGCACCCATCCGCAACCCTGCCGCTGGTGCGGTCGAGACGTGTCCGACGCGGGGATGGGACGCCGCCGCCAGTACTGCCGGCAGTCGTGCCGGCAGCGGGCGTACGAACAGCGCGCCTCGTTGACCCGGGGGCCCGCAGTGGCGCTGCCTCCTGACGCGGTGGTCCTGTCGGCCGACGACGCGGTCGACCTGTCCGACCGGGTCTACCAGGTGCGGTGCGCGGCCGAGGACGTCGCGACCGCCCTCGAAGAAGGGGCCCGGCCCGCCGAACTGCGCGAATTGTGCGACGTGCTGATCCGAGCCGCCCGGGCGGCCGACGGCTGGCGCCGGGCCGGTGTCTGACCCGTCCTGACCACGATCGATGCTCAGCCGGGTACAGTCGCGCCATGGAAGGCGCGTCAGTTGTATCCCGGCCTGGCGGGACCCGGACGGTCCCCGGCACCCGCGGGCGCAACGGCGCGTTTTCGATCCCCGTGGACAAGGCGTTCCTCACGCCCAAGCCGGTCCTCCTGTAGCAGCCGGGAGCATCGGACGTTTTGAAATCCCGTCGGAGTTGGCGATACTCACCAGCGACATTCTTGGGCCGGAGAGCGGCACGACATCGCATCGTGCAGCAATTTCCGTGACTCGGCGAGAGTCGCATCAGGGCATCTGACGGCCAAGTTAGGCGAGAGGTAGTGATGGTGGATCAACTCCAGCATGCGACCGAAGCGCTGCGCAAAGCGCTGGTCCAGGTCGAACGCCTGAAACGCACCAACCGTGCGCTGCTGGAGCGGTCGAGCGAGCCGATCGCGATCGTCGGGATGTCCTGCCGTTTCCCTGGCGGAGTCGAGACACCGGAAGACCTGTGGCGGATGGTCGCCGACGGCCGCGACGTGATCACGGACTTCCCCAGCGATCGCGGCTGGGACCTGGCGAGCCTGTACGACCCGGACCCCGACGCGCGCCACAAGACCTACGCGAAGACCGGTGGTTTCGTCGGCGGTGTGGCCGACTTCGATCCGGCCTTCTTCGGGATCGCTCCGAGCGAGGCGCTCGCGATGGACCCGCAGCATCGGATGCTGTTGGAACTGTCCTGGGAGGCGCTGGAGCGGGGCGGGATCGACCCCAGCGGGCTGCGCGGCAGCGCGACCGGTGTGTTCGCCGGCCTCATCGTCCAGGGCTACGGCATGCTCGCCGAGGAGATCGAGGGCTACCGACTGACCGGCATGACCTCCAGTGTCGCCTCGGGCCGGGTGTCGTACGTGCTGGGGCTCGAGGGCCCGGCGGTGTCGGTGGACACGGCCTGTTCGTCGTCATTGGTCGCGCTGCACATGGCGGTGCAGTCGCTGCGTTCGGGGGAGTGCGACCTGGCGCTGGCCGGCGGCGCGACCGTCAACGCCACCCCGACGGTCTTCGTCGAATTCAGTCGCCACCGCGGGCTGGCCCCCGATGGCCGGTCCAAGGCTTACGCCGGGGCGGCCGACGGCGTCGGCTGGTCGGAGGGCGGCGCGATGCTGGTCGTCGAGCGGCTCTCGGACGCCCGGCGGTTGGGCCATCCGGTGCTGGCGCTGGTGCGCGGATCGGCGGTCAACCAGGACGGGGCATCGAATGGGTTGACCGCGCCGAACGGCCCCTCGCAGCAGCGGGTGGTGCGTGCGGCGCTGGCCAATGCAGGCCTGTCGGCGGCGGACGTGGATGTGGTGGAAGGCCACGGCACGGGCACGACGCTGGGTGACCCGATCGAGGCGCAGGCGTTGCTGGCGACCTACGGGCAGGACCGGTCCCAGCCGCTCTGGCTGGGGTCGATCAAGTCGAACATGGGCCACACGCAGGCGGCGGCGGGTGTGGCCGGCGTGATCAAGATGGTTCAGGGCATGCGCCACGAAATGCTGCCGGCGACCTTGCATGTGGACGTGCCCAGCCCGCACGTCGACTGGTCGGCGGGATCGGTGTCGTTGCTGACCGAGGCGCAGCCGTGGCCCGCCGGGCACCGGGTGCAACGCGCCGGTGTGTCCTCGTTCGGGATCAGCGGCACCAACGCACACGTGATCATCGAGGCGGCCCCCGCGCCCGAGCCGCGCGAGGACCACCCGACACCCGTGGCTGTGCCGTGGGCGGTGTCGGCGAAATCCTTGTCGGCGTTGAGGTCCCAGGCCGCCCGGCTGGCCGCGCATGTGCGCGGGCGCGGTGAGCTCGACATCGCCGACGTGGCCTGGACGCTGGCGGGCCGCGCGACCTTCGAGCATCGGGCCGTCGTCATCGGTGGCGACCGGGACCGGTTGCTGGCGGGGCTGGACGAGCTGGCCGGCGATGAGCTGGCGGGGTCGGTCGTTCAGGGCAGCGCGGGACCCGCCGGCAAGAACGTCTTCGTGTTTCCCGGCCAAGGTTCTCAATGGCTGGGCATGGGCGTCGAATTGCTCGACACCGCACCGGTTTTCGCCCAGCAGATCAACGCGTGCGAGGAGGCGTTCGCCGAATTCGTCGACTGGTCGCTGATCGACGTCCTGCGCGGCGCGCCCGGGGCTCCGGGGATGGATCGCGTAGACGTGGTCCAGCCCGTGCTGTTCGCGGTGATGGTGTCGCTGGCCGAACTGTGGAAATCGGTCGGCGTCAACCCGGACGCGGTGATCGGCCACTCACAGGGTGAGATCGCCGCGGCGTATGTCGCCGGCGCCCTGTCGCTGCGCGACGCCGCCCGGGTGGTCACGTTGCGCAGCAAGCTGTTGCGGTCACTGGCGCACTCCGGGGGCATGCTGTCGATCGCCTGCAGCACCGAGCGGGCACGAGAGTTGTTGGCGCCCTATGGCAACCGGGTCAGCATCGCGGCCGTCAACGGCCGGTCGGCGGTGGTGGTGTCGGGCGAGGTGGCCGCGCTGGATGAACTCGCCGGATTCTGCGCCGACCTCGAGCTGCGCAGCCGCCGGATCGACGTGGACTACGCGTCACACTCGGTCGAGGTCGAGGCCATTCGCGACGAGCTGATCGAGGCGCTGGCCGGTATCGAACCGAGTTCCTCGCGTGTCGCCTTCTTCTCCACGGTGACCGGAAATCGTTTGGACACCGCCGGTTTGGATGCCGCCTACTGGTATCGCAATATCCGGCAGACCGTGCAGTTCGACCAGGCGGTGCGCGCCGCCTGCGAGCACGGGTACCGCACGTTCGTCGAATCCAGTCCGCACCCCGCGCTGATCGCCGGCATCGAAGACACCTGCAACGACTGCGCCTCCGGCGATGCCGCGGCGATCGTCGTTCCCACCCTGGGCCGCGATGACGGCGGCCTCGAGCGATTCCTGGCGTCGGCCGCCGCCGCGTTCGTGGCGGGGGTGAGCGTGAACTGGCGCGGCCTCCTGGCCGGCGCGAGCTTCGTGGAGCTGCCGACGTACGCCTTTGACCGGCGCAGGTTTTGGCTGTCGGGCGAGGGCGTCGGGGCCGACGCCGCGGGCCTCGGGCTGGGCGCAAGCGAGCACGCGTTGCTCAGCGCTGTCGTGGAGTTGCCGGCGTCGGGCGGGGTGCTGCTGACGGGTCGGCTGTCGCCCAGCCTGCAGGGCTGGCTGGCCGATCACGCGGTCTCCGGGGCCGCGGTGTTCCCGGGCGCGGGGTTCGTCGAGCTGGCGATCCGGGCCGGCGACCAGGTCGGCTGTTCGGTGGTCGACGAACTGACGTTGCAGGCGCCCCTGATGCTGCCCGCCGCCAGTTCCGTTGCGGTGCAAGTGGTTGTCGGTCCCGGCGAGGAATCCGGCCGGCGTCCCGTCTCAGTGTTCTCCCGGGCCGACGCCGGTTCGGGCTGGGTGTGCCACGCGGAGGGAGTGTTGAGCTCCCGTTCGATCGAGCCGAGCGCCGACCTGTCGGTGTGGCCGCCCGCGGGCGCGGTCGCGGTGGACGTGGCCGACGGCTACGACCGGCTGGCGGCCCACGGATACGGCTACGGCCCGGCGTTCCGGGGATTGACCGCGATGTGGATCCGCGGCGACGAGGTGTTCGCCGAGGTGCGGCTGCCGGACGCGGCCGGAGGCGTCGGTGGCTTCGGGGTGCACCCCGCGTTGCTCGACGCGGCGATGCACGCCGTCATCATGGCGCAGCAGGCGGCGGGCCGGCCTGTCGACGTGATGCTGCCCTTCTCGTGGCAGGACGTTTCGTTGCACGCCGCCGGTGCGACCGCGGTGCGCGGCCGCATCGCGCCGGTGAATCCAGCGGCGGGCGGCGGCGCCACCGCGATCTCGATCGAGCTCGCCGACGGTCTGGGATTGCCGGTGTTGTCGGTGGGTGCAATGGTTGCCCGCCCGGTGACCGAGCGGCAGCTGCGTGCGGCGGTGTCGAGTTCTGGCCCCGAGCGGCTGTTCGAGGTGGCGTGGTCGCCGGCCACCGCGTCGGCGACCGGCCCCGCGCCGTCCTACGAAATACTGGAATCGCTTGCCGAAGAACAGGATCCGGTCAGCGCAACGTATGAGCGCACGCATCGGGCGCTGACCGCGGTGCAGGCGTGGCTGACCGAACGTGACTCCGGTGTGCTGATCGTGGCGACTCGCGGCGCCGTGGGACTGCCCGGCGAGGACATCGGCGACCTGCCCGGCGCGGCGGTGTGGGGTCTGGTGCGTTCGGCGCAGACGGAACACCCCGGCCGCATGGTCCTGGTGGATTCCGATGTGCCGCTGGATGATCGGGCCGCCGCGTCGGCGCTCGCCGCGGGGGAGCCGCAGGTGTTGCTGCGCGATGGCCAGGTCCACACGGCGCGGGTGCGGCCCAGCCGCGCCGCCGACGATCTCCTGGTGCCCCCGGCCGAGGGACCCTGGCGATTGGGCATCGGCAGCGCCGGAACCTTCGAAAACCTGCGGCTGGAGCCGGTTCCCAGCGCCGACGCGCCCCTGGAGCCCGGTCAGGTGCGGGTCGCACTGCGCGCTATCGCGGCCAACTTCCGCGACATCATGATCACCCTGGGCATGTTCACCCATGACGCGCTGCTCGGCGGTGAAGGCGCCGGCGTGGTGACCGAGGTCGGTCCGGGCGTCACCGAATTCGCCGTCGGCGACTCGGTTTACGGATTCTTCCCGGACGGGAGCGGCACGTTGGTCCCCGGCGACGTGCGGCTGCTGCAGCCGATGCCTGCGGACTGGTCCTACGCCGAGGCCGCCGCCATCTCGGCCGTCTTCACCACCGCGTACATGGCGTTCGTGCACCTGGCGGATGTCAAGCCGGGCCAACGCGTGCTGGTGCACGCCGCGGCCGGCGGTGTCGGCATGGCCGCGGTCCAGTTGGGCCGCCATTTGGGTCTGGAGATCTTCGCGACGGCCAGCAAGGGCAAGTGGGACACGTTGCGGGCCATGGGCTTCGACGAGGACCACATCTCGGATTCCCGCAGCCTCGAGTTCGAGGAGAAGTTTCGCGCGGTGACCGGTGGCCGCGGGATGGATGTGGTGCTGGATTCGCTGGCGGGTGACTTCGTGGACGCGTCACTGCGGCTGGTGGCCCCGGGCGGCGTGTTCCTGGAGATGGGCAAGACCGACATCCGCGACCCCGGCGTGATCGCCCAGGAGTATCCGGGTGTGCGCTACCGCGCCTTCGACCTTTTCGAGCCCGGCCGGCCCCGGATGCACCAGTGGATGATCGAGTTGGCCGGGTTGTTCGACGCCGGTGTGCTGAGCCCGTTGCCGGTCACCACGTTCGACATCCGGCGTGCCCGTGCGGCGTTGCGGTACCTGAGCCAGGCGCGCCACATCGGCAAGGTCGTCATGACGGTCCCGGACGCGCCGGCGGCAGGCACCGTGCTGATCACGGGTGGGACCGGAATGGCGGGTTCGACGCTGGCCCGCCACTTGGTGAGGCACCACGGGGTACAGAACCTGGTGTTGTTGAGCCGCAGCGGTCCCGACGCGCCCGGGTCGGCCGAGCTGATCGCCGAACTGGAGGAAGCCGGGGCGCGGGTGCGCGCGGTCGCGTGCGACGCCGCCGACCGGCAGGCCCTGGCCTCGGTGATCGGCGAGATTCCGGCGGCGCACCCACTCACCGGGGTGGTTCACGCCGCCGGTGTGCTCGACGACGCGGTGGTCACGTCGTTGACCCCGGAACGCGTCGATGCCGTGTTGCGCGCCAAGGTCGATGCCGCCTGGAACCTGCACGAGCTCACCCGCGACCTCGACCTGTCGATGTTCGTCATGTTCTCCTCGATGGCCGGGCTGGTGGGGTCTTCGGGGCAGGCCAACTACGCGGCGGCCAACTCCTTCCTGGACGGGCTGGCCGCGCATCGACGCGCCCACGGGTTGCCGGCGATCTCGCTGGGCTGGGGGTTGTGGGATCAGGCCAGCGCCATGACCGGTGGGCTCGACGCCGCCGACCTCGCCCGGCTCGGCCGCGACGGCATCCTGGCCTTGTCGTCGGGCGAGGCGATGGAGTTGTTCGACACCGCGCTGATCGTCGACGAGCCGTTCCTGGCGCCCGCCCGCATCGACCTGACCGCGTTGCGTGCCCACGCCGCCGCGGTCCCGCCCATGTTCGCCGACCTGGTCAACGCGCCCGCGCGGCGCCAGGTCGACGACTCGCTGGCCGCCGCGAAGTCGAAATCGGCTCTGGCCCACCGCCTGCACGGGCTGCCCGAACCAGAACAGCACGCCGTGCTGCTCGACCTGGTCCGCTCGCACATCGCCACCGTCCTGGGCAACACCACGCCGGAGGCGATCGACCCGGACAAGGCGTTCCAAGACCTGGGCTTCGACTCGCTGACCGCGGTCGAAATGCGCAACCGACTGAAAACCGCGACCGGACT
The DNA here is from genome assembly GCF_001667785.1 of Mycobacterium sp. E3247. NCBI lineage: Bacteria > Bacillati > Actinomycetota > Actinomycetes > Mycobacteriales > Mycobacteriaceae > Mycobacterium > Mycobacterium sp. E3247. The sequence goes on from NZ_LZJG01000512.1 coordinate 23,052, forward strand.
GGCGCTTTCACCCACCCTGATCTTCGACTACCCGACACCCAATGGGCTGGCGGGCTACATCCGCGGCGAACTCGCCGGAATGCCACAGGAAATCACGCCCACCCCGGTGGTTCGCGCCGTCGGCGACGACCCGATCGTGATCGTCGGCATGGCCTGCCGCTATCCGGGCGGGGTGGATTCCCCCGACGACCTCTGGCAGATGCTGGTCGAGCGCCGCGACGTGCTCTCGGGCTTTCCCACCGACCGCGGCTGGGACCTGGCGGGCATCTACAACCCCGATCCCGACGTGCCGGGCACCTGCTATACCCGCACCGGCGGCTTCGTGGACGGCGTCGCGGACTTCGACCCCGCCTTCTTCGGCATCGCGCCCAGCGAGGCGCTGGCCATGGATCCCCAGCAGCGGATGTTCCTGGAGCTGTCGTGGGAAGCGTTGGAGCGGGCCGGAATCGAACCCGGCGCGTTGCGCGGCAGCGCGACCGGCATGTTCGCCGGGGTGTACACCCAGGGTTACGGCATGGGCGCCGCCCCGGCCGCGGAGGGCTTCCGCCTGACCGGGCAGTCGTCGAGTGTGGCATCGGGCCGCGTGTCGTACGTGCTGGGCTTGGAGGGGCCGGCGGTTTCAGTGGACACCGCGTGCTCGTCGTCGTTGGTCGCGTTGCACATGGCGGCGCAGTCGCTGCGTTCGGGGGAGTGCGATCTGGCGCTGGCCGGCGGCGTCACCGTCAACGCCACGCCCGACATCTTCGTGGAGTTCAGCCGCATGCGCGGGCTGTCCGCGGATGGCCGCTGCAAGGCGTACGCGGGGGCCGCCGACGGCACCGGTTTCTCCGAAGGCGGCGGCATGCTCGTGGTCGAGCGTCTCTCGGATGCGCGGCGGCTCGGCCACCCGGTGCTGGCGGTGGTGCGGGGATCGGCCATCAACCAAGACGGTGCGTCGAACGGGTTGACCGCGCCGAACGGCCCCTCGCAGCAGCGGGTGGTGCGTGCGGCGCTGGCCAGTGCCGGATTGTCCGCGGCCGAAATCGACGTGGTCGAAGGCCACGGCACGGGAACCACATTGGGCGATCCCATCGAGGCCCAGGCGTTGCTGGCCACCTACGGGCAGGACCGGTCCGAGCCGCTCCTGTTGGGTTCGATCAAGTCGAACATGGGCCACACGCAGGCCGCCGCCGGGGTGGCCGGCGTGATCAAGATGGTGCTCGCGATGCGCCACGGCTTGTTGCCGGCGACGCTGCACGTCGACGAACCCAGCCCGCACGTCGACTGGTCGGTGGGATCGGTGGAGCTGCTCACCGAGCCGCAGCCCTGGCCGGCGAACCGTGCGCGCCGGGCGGGCGTGTCGTCGTTCGGCATTAGTGGCACCAACGCGCACGTGATCATCGAGGCGGCACCCGTCGAGTCCACGCCGGTGGTGGAACACCGCACATTGCCGGTGGTGCCCTGGGCGGTGTCCGCAAAGTCGTTGCCGGCGTTGAGCTCCCAAGCCGGGCGGCTCGCCGAGCACCTGCGCCGGCGCAGCGACCTCGACGTCGGCGACGTGGCCTGGTCGCTGGCAGGCCGGTCGAACTTCGAGCACCGGGCGGTCGTCGTCGGTGCTGATCGTGACGAGTTACTGGCCGGCCTCGACGAGTTGGCCAGCGGCGAAGCCGGGTCGGTCGTGCAGGGCACGGCGACACCGGGCGGCAAGACCGTCTTCGTCTTCCCCGGCCAAGGCGCCCAGATACTGGGCATGGGAATGGGCCTGCACGCCGCGTACCCGGTGTTCGCCGAGGCGTTCAACACCGTCGTGGCCGAGCTCGACCGGCACCTGCTGCGTC
>NZ_LZJG01000513.1:0-15479 GCF_001667785.1 Mycobacterium sp. E3247
ACCCCGAACGTTGAGCGGCTGGGGCTGAAGATGGTCGACAACCCGGGCCGCGGCACCTCGGTGTCCTGGGCCACCACCTCCCGCAACACGCCCATCAGCTGGGCGGACAGCTCCTCCGTGGTGGCGAACCGGCGCCGCGGGTCGGGGTCGATGGCCCGGCGCAGCAACCGGCGGTACGAGTCGTACGTCGTCAGCACGGGATCGTCTTCGGGCAGGCCGTCGACGTAGCGGCCGTTGCGGGTGGGCAGGTTCACCGTGAGCGCCGCCAGGGTACGGCCGACGGTGTAGATGTCGGTGGCGATCGTCGGGCCGGTCCGCACGATCTCGTGCGCCTGGAACCCCGGGGTGCCGTAGAGATAGCCGAACGAATTGACCCGCGACACCGCGCCCAGGTCGATCAGCTTGAGTTGCTCCTCGGTGAGCATGATGTTCTCCGGCTTGAGGTCGTTGTACACCAGGCCGATCGAGTGCAGATAGGTCAGCGCGGGCAGGATCTCCAGCAGGTAGGCGATGGCCTCGGCGACCGGCAGCTTCTTGTCCTTGCCGTGCTTGAGCGGCTGCCCGCCGATGTACTCCATGACGATGTAACCGACCGGGTTGCCGTTGCGGTCCTTGTGCTCGACGAAGTTGAAGATCTGCACGATCTGCGGGTGCACCACCTCGGCGAGGAACTGCCGTTCGGCCATGGCGATCGCCTGCGCCTCCGCGTCACCGGAGTGCACCAGGCCCTTGAGCACCACCGGGCGGTCGTTGACGTTGTGGTCGACCGCCAGGTAGACCCAGCCCAGTCCGCCGTGCGCGATGCAACCCTTGACCTCGTACTGCCCGGCGACGATTTCGCCCGGATTCAGCTGCGGCAGAAACGAATACGCGCTGCCGCAGGCGGGGCACCAGCCCTCCGACTCGCCCTTGACGCCTTTTTTCGACCGGCCGACCGGCTTTCCGCAGTTCCAGCAGAACCGCTTGGCCTCCGGCACCACCGGGTTGGTCATCAGCGCCTCGAGCGGGTCGATGTCGCGCACCCGCGGGATCTCGACCAGTCCGCCGCCGAGGTGTCTGACCGGCGGCAGCACCCGCGTCCCGATCGTCACCCGGTCTTGCGAATCGGTGTCCAGGGTGCCCAGCGAGATGTGCGGGAAATCGTCGTCGTCATCGTCGAAATCGGGACGGAAGAGCGCCTGGGTGGCCTGGATTCGCCCCGTCGTCGGGCCGCCCTGCGTGTCCGGCGGTTGGGTGCCCGGGCTCACGTCTTCGGGGCCCGGTTCCGGCTGTTGGGTCTTCTCCGACTCGGTCATCAGTCGGAATACCTCGGCGTGGGCGGGGCGGGCGCGGGTCCCAGCACCGTCAACCACTTGCGGTACAACGTGTTCCACGTGCCGTCCCGGCGGATCCGCTCCAGCGTGCCGTTGACGAACCGCAGCAGTGGCGTGTTGGTGAGGTTGACCCCGATGCCGTAGGGCTGGGTGGCCATGTTGGGCCCGACGATGTGCAGGTAGGGGTCCTCTTCGACCAGCCCGGCCAGGATCGAGTCGTCGGTGCTGACGGCGTCGATCTCGCGCTGCTGCATCGCCACCAGGCAGTCGGCCCAGTTGACCACCGACACGATGACGGGGGGCGGGTCGATCTGGCGGATCCGGTGCAGCGACGTGGTCCCCTTCGCCACGCAGACCCGCTTGCCGGACAGGTCGCCCACCTTGGCGATGGGCGAGTCCCGCGGGGCCAGGATGCGCTGGTTGGCGTCCAGGTAGACGGTGGAGAAGTTGACCTCCTTGCGCCGCTCGCAGGTGATGGTCATGGTCTTGACCACCACGTCGACCTCGGAGTGCTGCAGCGCGGTGACGCGCTCGTCGGACGACAGGATGCGGTACTCGACGTGCGACGGGGCGCCGAAGATGTCGCGGGCGATCTCGCCGGCGATGTCGACGTCGAAACCGGTGATCTCCCCGGTGATCGGGTCGCGGAAGCTGAACAGGTTGCTGCCGATGTCGAGCCCGACGATCAGCCGGCCGCGGGCGCGGATGTCGGCGACCGCGGCGTCCGCCTCGGCCTTGGTGGGGAAGGGCCGCAGGCTCGCGGTCAGGTCGCAGCCCTGGCTGGGGTCGTCCGGCGGCAGCGGCGGCTCCGGCGGCAGCTGCTGCATGCCGACCGGGGTGGGCGGCGGCAGCGTCGGCACCTTGGCGACCGTGAGCGACTCGGTGTGCGAGCATCCCGCCAGCACCCCCACCGTTGCCAGCGCGGCGAGCACGGCGCCCGCCCGCCGCAACCGGGCCGGCCGCGTCATTATCGATACTCTTTCAGCCGCGGCCACAGGCCCAGCGCCACCGCGATGGCGGCGCCGAGGCTGAGCACCACGCCGCCGACCTGCGCGCCGGACAGCCCGCTGCGGGCGTTGAGGACGTCGTTGCGCAGGTGGGTGCGGCTCTGGTCCATGGCCTTGACCAGCTGGTCTTCCAGCTTGTCGAACGCGGGGGTGGAGTCGTCTTCGCTGCTGCCCAGGGCGACCTGGGTGGCCGCCCGGTAGTTGCCGACCGAGATGTAGGAGTTGATCCGGTCGTTGGCCTGCCGCCAGCGCAACAGCAGCTGGTCGGCGCCCTGCAGGTCGGGTTTGTCGACGGCGTCGCTGCGCACCATGTACTGGTCGAGCTGCTGGTGCATGGAGTCGATCCGCTGATAGAACGACTGCTTGCGCTTCTCCTCGTCCCCGCGACGGATCAGCGATAGCGTCTCGTCGGCCCGCGCCTGCTGGGCGGTGATCGCGACGTTGGTCACGATCCGCAGCGAGTCGGCGGCGGTGTTCTTGGCGCTACGGCTGGCGGTCGTGGAGATGGTCAGCGCTGTTCCGACCCATACCACCATGACGAGAATAGCGAGGCCGCCCACGACCAGGCCCGGATTGATCCGGCGCCGGGTGCGCCGGGCCAGCCAGCGATGGGCGAAGGCGCCGAAGACCGCGGTGGCGGTGACCACCAGGATGACCGGCGCCGGGATCTGGGTCGACGCGGTGGTTTCCGCGTCCACCCGCTCCGACGTGGCCTGATACAGCTGCGCGGCGTCCGGCAGGATTGTCGACTGCATCAGCCCGGAGGCCTCCGACAGGTACGACGACCCGACCGGGTTGCCCTCCCGGTTGTTGGTCCGCGCGATCTCGATCAGGCCGGTGTAGACGGCCAGTTCGGCGTTGATCCGGCCCAGCAGCTGCACCAGCGGTTCGTCGGTGAGCCCGCTCGAGGCCCGGGTCACCGCCACGGCGGCGTCGGTGATGGCCTGCTCGTAGCGTTGCCGAACGGGCGGCGGCTCGGCTTCGGCGATGAATGCCGTGGCCGCCGCCGCGTCGGCCACCGACAGCGTGGTGTACAGCCGTCCGGCGGCGAACGACAGCGGTTCGGTGTGATTGAGCACCGTCGTCAGCACCTGCTGCCGGTGGTTGATGGTCGTCGAGGTGGCGAACGCGCAGATGCCGCCCAGCACCGCCAGGACGATGCCGATCGACAGGATCCGGCCCGGCGTGGTCGAGATGAACCACCAGCGCGGATGGGCTGGCTCGGCCGGCGACCGCGACCCCTGCGGCTCTGTCGACGGGTGCGCCAGCTCAACCGTCACGTGTTATCAGCCCTCATCTTTCGCGGCCACTGAAACGCTGCACCAACTCTATAAGCGAATTCTAAGAGAATGTTCCGCCTGATGGGTGGAGGCAGACCGATTGACCAGGCGATCACGCGCATATCCTGAAACCCGTGCACGGCGACGGCGACGGTTGGGTGGTTTCCAGCAGCGGCACCCCGTACTGGGGCCGCTTCGGTGCGGCCGGTCTGCTGCTGCGGGCCCCCCGGCCCGACGGCACCCCCGCGGTGCTGCTGCAGCATCGCGCGGTGTGGAGCCATCAAGGCGGCACCTGGGGCCTGCCGGGCGGTGCCCGCGACAGCCACGAGACGCCGGAGGAGACCGCGGTCCGCGAGGCCCATGAGGAGGCCGGGCTGGCAGGCGAGCTGGTGACCGTGCGCTCGACGGTGGTCACCGCCGACATCGCGGGGCTCGGCGGGGCGCGCTGGACCTACACCACGGTGGTCGCCGACGCGCCCGAGTTGCTGCACACCGTGCCCAACGGGGAGAGCGCCGAGATGCGCTGGGTCGCCGAGGAGGAGGTGGCCGGGCTGCCGTTGCATCCCGGCTTCGCGGCGAGCTGGCACCGGCTGCGCACGGCGACGGCGCTGGTGCCGCTGGATCACGCCGACGAGCGGCGGCGGCACCTGCCCCGCACGTTCGAGATCGAGGCCGGCGTGTTCGTCTGGTGCGTGCCGGGTGACGCCGACCAGACGCCCATGCATCCCCGGATCAACTCGCTGCTGCAAGCGCTGAGTTGAGCCGTTGCGCCGCGGCCCGCGGGTCGGCGGCCGCGGTGATCGCGCGCACCACCACGATGCGGCGGGCGCCGGCCGCGAGCACCTCCGGCAGCCGCTGCTCGTCTATCCCGCCGATCGCGAACCACGGTTTCTCGGTGCCGAGCCGGGCGGCGGTCCGCACCAGCCCCAGGCCCGGCGCCTCGCGGCCCGGTTTGGTCGGGGTGGGCCAGCACGGGCCGACGCAGAAATAGTCGGCCACCCCGGTGGCCGCGGCGGCGGCCTGGCCGGCGTCGTGGCTGGACAGGCCGAGCAGCGTGTCCGGGCCGACGATCCCGCGCGCGACGTCCAGTGGCAGGTCGCCCTGCCCGAGGTGCAGCACGTCGGCGCCGGCCGCGCGGGCGATGTCCGCCCGGTCGTTGACCGCGAACAGGGCGCCGTGCCGTCGGGCCGCGTCGGCCAGAATCTCGCACGCGGCCAGTTCCTCGCGCGCCTCGAGCGGCCCGAACCGCTGCTCACCCGGCGAGCCCTTGTCGCGCAGCTGGATGATGTCGACCCCGCCGGCCAGGGCGGCGTCGGCGAACTGGGCCAGATCGCCACGCTCCCGGCGCGCGTCGGTGCAGAGGTAGAGCCGCGCCGCGGCCAGCCGGGAAACTCGCTGATGCACACCGCGACGCTAGCGCGCTAGCGTGGGAGCCGAAGAACTTGCAGACACGGGAGTCCCGGGAACGGGGTCTGAGAGTGGGCGCGCCTGCCCTTACCGTCACACCTGATCCGGGTCATGCCGGCGAAGGGAGGCCAGGAATGCCGACAGACCTTGGGTCGCTGGCCGTCATCGGCGGCGGCGTCATCGGGCTGGCGGTGGCGCGCCGCGCCGCGCAGGCCGGGTGGTCGGTGCGCGTGCACCGCACCACCGACCAGGGCGCGTCCTGGGTGGCCGGCGGCATGCTGGCCCCGCACAGCGAGGGCTGGCCCGGTGAGGAACGGCTGTTGCGGCTCGGGTGCGAGTCGCTGCGGCTGTGGCGCGAGGGCTTCCTCGACGGCCTGCCGCCGCAGGTGGTCACCGCCCGGGAATCGCTGGTGGTGGCCGTCGACCGGGCCGACGTCGCGGACCTGCGCACCGTCGCCGACTGGCTGTGCGAGCAGGGGCATCCGGTGGTCTGGGAGTCGGCCGCCAGGGATCTGGAACCGCAGCTGGCCCAGGGCATCCGGCACGGCTTTCGGGCGCCCACCGAGCTGGCGGTGGACAACCGCGCGGTGCTGCAAGCCCTCTCGGCGGAGTGCGAGCGCCTCGGGGTGCGCTGGGCGGGGCCTGCGCACGACCTAACGGTCGACGGCGACGCGGTGGTGATCGCCAACGGCATCGACGCCCCCGCGTTGTGGCCGGGCCTGCCCGTGCGGCCGGTCAAGGGGGAGGTGCTGCGCCTGCGCTGGCGGCGCGGGTGTATGCCGGTGCCGCAGCGCGTCATTCGCGCCCGGGTGCGCGGGCGGCAGGTCTACCTGGTTCCGCGCGCCGACGGGGTGGTGGTCGGGGCCACCCAGTACGAGCATGGGCGCGACACCGCCCCGGTCGTCTCCGGAGTGCGCGACCTGCTCGACGACGCCTGCGCGGTCTTGCCGGCGCTGGGCGAGTACGAGCTGGCCGAGTGCGCCGCCGGGCTGCGCCCGATGACACCCGATAACCTGCCGCTGGTGCGGCGCCTCGACGAGCGAACCCTGGTCGCCGGCGGACACGGCCGGTCCGGGTTCCTGCTGGCGCCGTGGACCGCGGAAGAAATCCTCTCCCAACTGGCCCCCGTCGGAGTTCGGTCATGATCGTCATGGTGAACGAGCGGAAGGTCGAGGTCGACGAACAGACCACGGTGGCCGCGCTGCTGGAGTCGCTGGGCTACCCCGACCGCGGTGTCGCGGTGGCGATGGGTGACGCCGTGTTGCCCCGGTCCAGTTGGACGACAACACTTTTCGATGGCGCTCGACTCGAGGTGGTGACGGCGGTGCAGGGTGGCTGAGTCAAAGCTCACGATCGGCGATCGCAGCTTCTCCTCGCGCCTCATCATGGGCACCGGGGGAGCGAGTAGCCTGGCCGCGCTGGAAGAGGCGCTGGTCGCCTCGGGTACCGAGCTGACCACCGTGGCGATGCGGCGCGTCGACGCCGAGGGCGGGACCGGGCTGCTGGACCTGCTCAACCGGCTCGGCATCGTGCCGCTGCCCAACACCGCGGGGTGCCGCAGCGCGGCCGAGGCGGTGCTCACCGCGCGGCTGGCGCGCGAGGCGCTGAACACCAACTGGGTCAAGCTGGAGGTCATCGCCGACGAACGCACGCTGTTGCCCGACGCGGTCGAATTGGTCCGGGCGGCAGAGCAACTGGTCGACGACGGGTTCGTCGTGCTGCCCTACACCAATGACGACCCGGTGTTGGCGCGCCGGCTCGAGGACGCCGGATGCGCGGCGGTCATGCCCCTCGGCTCGCCGATCGGCACCGGCCTGGGCATCACCAACCCGCACAACATCGAGATGATCGTCGCCCGGGCCGGGGTCCCGGTGGTGCTCGACGCCGGCATCGGCACCGCCAGCGACGCCGCGCTGGCGATGGAACTGGGTTGCGACGCCGTGCTTTTGGCCACCGCAGTGACCCGGGCCGCCGATCCGGCGGCGATGGCGGCCGCGATGGCCGCCGCCGTCACCGCCGGCTATCTGGCCCGCCGGGCCGGGCGGATCCCCAAACGTTTCTGGGCCCAGGCATCCAGTCCCGATCGATGAAACGGTATGTGGCGCTGGGAAGTTCGATGGCGGCCGGTCCCGGCATCCGGCCCCGGGCCGCGAACGCGCCCTTGGGCTCGGGCCGGTCGGCCCGCAACTATCCGCATCTGGTCGCGCAGCGCTGCGGCCTCGAACTGGTAGACGTCACCTTTTCCGGCGCGACCACCGCCCACGTGCTCGCCGACCGCCAGCGCGGCGCGCCGCCCCAGATCACCGCCCTCGACGGCTCGGAATCGCTGGTGACGATCACCATCGGCGGCAACGACGTCGGCTACATCCCGCTGCTGATGGCCGCTTCCCTGCCCCGTCGGTTCCGGCGGCTGCCGGTGCTGCGCGGGCGCATTGCCGAGCTGCTGGACCCCGATGCGCGGAGCCGGGCCCTTGACGCGGTCTTCGAATCGCTGTGCTCGGTCGGTCACGCGGCGCGCGAACGCGCCCCGCAGGCCCGGGTCTTCTTCGTCGACTACCTGACCGTCCTGCCGCCCGCGGGCACGCCGGCGGCCCCGCTTTGCGACGCGGACGCCGACCTCGGTCGCCACGTGGCCGCGACGCTGGAACGGCTCACGGCCGACGCGGCCAGCGCGACCGGCTGCGACGTGGTGCGCGCCGCGGCGGCCAGCCGGGATCACCACGCGTGGTCGGCCGCCCCTTGGACCACCAGACCCGGTGTGCCGCTGCCGGGCCGGGCGGCGCCGTTGCACCCGAACGCCGCCGGCATGCGCGCCGTCGCCGAGCTGGTGGCCGCGCTGTGCTGACGGGTCAGCCGTTCGTGCGCCACCACTGGTAGAGCGCGTTGACGTCGGCGTTGGACGAGGTGAGGTGGCCCAGCACGTTCTTGGCGTCGGTGGTCCAGGTCAACGTCGCGTAGTTCTTGTAGGTGCCGCAGGCGATCTGCCCGCCCGTCTGGCCGTTCTGCTTCCAGGTCCCCGGCGACTGCCCGGCGTCCCCGCACGCGGCCAGCGACACGTCCTTGATGGTGGAACTGAACGCCGAGGCCAGATTCGTGCCGTTGGAGAAGAGGGCGTAGACACCGGAGCCCGGTCCGCTGGGGTCGGGGCTCTGCCCGCACAGCAGCTCGGCCAGTTCGCCGGATTCGGTCAACTCCTGCGGCTTGCAGTTGTTGAGGCCGTAACCCTTCGAGAGATTGGCGGCCAGCGTGTTCATGTCGGCCGCGCTGCCGGTGTTGGGTTCGGCGAGCGCGGGTGCGCTACCCGCCAGAGCCAGGCTGCCGGTGAAGAGCGCCGCCGACACGGCTCGCAGCGCGGTGGTGAGATGTGACATTTCGTTGACTCCCTGCGGTTGATGGATGGGTGATGCAGAAACCCGTTGCCCCCCAACTAAGAACGTCAGCCGTTGGCGCGCCACCACTGGTACAGCGCCGCGGCGTCGGTGTTGGACCCGCGGATGTAGCTCAAGATGTTCTTCGAGTCCGTGGTCCAGATGATCTCGGCGGCGTTCTGATACGTCCCACACGCCACCTGGCCGGCGTTGCCGCTGTTGCTGCCCTGGTGCCAGTTGGTGGGGGACTGGCCGCTGTCGCCGCACGTGCCCAGCACGTCGTCTTTGATGCTCGCCTTGAATGAGCCGGCCAGGTTGTCGGCGTTGTTGAACAGGATGTACTTGGCCTGGACCGGGCCGCTCGGGTCGGGGCTCTGCGCGCAGGTCAGCGACGCCAGCTCGCCGGTGGTGACGCTCTGGGGAGTGCAGTTGTTCAGCCCATATCCCTTCGACAGCGACGCCGCGAGCGTGTTGACGTCCGACGGGCTACCCGCATTGGCGGGATCCGCGGTTGCGGTGCCCGTGCCCGCTAAGGCGACAGCGCCCGCCAGCACCGCGGCAGTCGCGGTCCGCAGCGCGTTGCTGGGATGCAACATCCTGTGACTCCTAGGCGGTTGTCGAACCGGCGTCGCTCACCGGAGAAACACGCTTCCGCTAACTAGGGATCGTAGAGCTATGTCGTGACAAAGCAACACATTCCGCTGGAAATTGTCTGTCTGGGCATCCTTCTCGACGCCGCAGCGTGACGGTCACGCAACGGCCGTTCCGAAAGGTCATGACCGTCAATTGTTTTCGCGTGGCCGGCCCGCCCTGGCCGGGAAACCCTCGCGGGAGGGCGTGCGCCGCGCGCCGGCGGTTCAAAAGCGGATTTTCAAATTGCTAGTGCCGCCGCGACTGTGCTCGGGTATGGTTAGCACCGCTTCACGCCAGCTAACTTCTCGGGACTGGAGAATTCATGACCCAACCGCCGGCACCACCCCCTCCGCCGCCTGGTTATCCGCCGCAGCAGCCCGCCGGGCAGGCGCCGAACAACTACTTGGTGTGGTCGATCCTGGTGACCCTGTTCTGTTGCCTCCCGTTCGGGATCGTGGCGATCGTCAAGTCCAGCCAAGTCAATGGTCTTTGGGCACAGGGTCGTTACGCCGAGGCACAGGCATCCGCCGACAGCGCCAAGAAGTGGGTGATCTGGTCGGCCGTCATCGGTGTCGTCGTCGCCATCATCTACGGCATCTTGATGGCGGTCGGCGCGCTCAACACGAACACCAACGCGGCACTCGCCGCGATGTTCTAAGCCCGGTTCGCGACCATGGTGACCCGCCAAGGGTCGGCGCCGCAGAGTCTGGGAGCACCCCTGGTGGTGGCGGCTTCCGCGACGTTGATGTGCGCCGTCATCTGGGCGGGTGACCCGACCACCCCCAACGGGCCGCTGCCGGTGTGTCCCACCAAGGCGCTGTTGGGAATCGACTGTCCGGGATGCGGCAGCCTGCGCATGCTGTATTCCCTGATGCACGGCAACCTGATGGCGGCCGCCAGGTTCAATGCGTTGGGCCTGGCGGCCGTCGTGCTGTTGGTGTGGGCGTACCTCGCCTGGACCCATGGACGCCTGGCGGGCAGGCGCGTCCGCAGCTGGCAACACCGCCGCTGGGCCGCGGCCGTGACGCTGGTGCTGGTCGCGGCGTGGTTTGTGGTGCGCAACATTCCCTTTGCGCCGTTCACTGCGCTCTACGTCTGATACCGCCGTGTCCTGATCCCGGCCGCTCGCGACGCGGTCTAACCTGGGGCGCGATGGTGAAGAAACGCGCGACGATCCCGGCGGCGCTTGTCATGGTCGTCCTGACCGCATTCTCGGCCGGCTGCTTTCACCGGCACGCGCAACCGGCGACCGGTAACCCGGACGCGGTCAAGTTCGCCGGCGCGTTGCACGACAAAGTCACGACCGACGCGATGATGGCCCACCTGGCAAAGCTGCAGGACATTGCCAACGCCAACAACGGCACCCGGGCGGTGGGCACCCCCGGTTACGAGGCCAGCGTCGACTACGTGGTAAACGCGTTGCGCGGCAGCGGTTTCGACGTGGCCACCCCCGAGTTCTCGGCGCGGGTGTTCCACGGGGACAAGCCGGTGGTGACGGTCGGTGGTGTGGAGGTGGAGGCGCACGCGCTCGACTTCAGCCTCGGGACCCCGCCGGACGGGGTGAGCGGGCCGCTCGTGGCCCTGCCCGCCAGCAACGCTCTCGGTTGCGCGGCGTCGGATTACGGGAACCTGCCGGTGCAGGGGGCCGTGGTGCTGGTGGACCGCGGCACCTGCCCCTTCGCCCAGAAGGAGGACGTCGCGGCGCAGCACGGCGCGGTCGCGATGATCGTCGCCGACAACGTCGACGAGCAGAAGATGGGTGGCACCCTGGGGCCCGACACATTGGTCAAGATCGCGGTGGTGGGCGTGACCAAGTCCGTGGGCGTGCAATTGCGCACCCGGCCCGGGCCCGCCACCATCAAGCTGAACGCGAGCGTGCAGAGCTTCAAGGCCCGCAACGTGATCGCGCAGACCAAGACGGGGTCGACGGCCAACGTCGTCATGGCGGGCGCACACCTGGACAGCGTGCCCGACGGGCCGGGCATCAACGACAATGGCTCGGGGGTGGCGGCCGTGTTGGAAACCGCGCTGCGGCTGGGGAGTTCGCCGCAGGTGCGCAACGCGGTGCGGTTCGGGTTCTGGGGTGCGGAGGAACTCGGCCTGATCGGATCGCGCGACTACGTCGAGTCGCTGGACCTGACCGCGCTCAAAAGCATTGCGCTGTACCTGAATTTCGACATGCTCGCGTCGCCCAATCCCGGCTACTTCACCTATGACGGGGACCAATCGCTGCCTGCCGACGCCCGCGGTCAGCCGGTGGTACCCGAGGGGTCGGCCGGCATCGAGCGCACGCTGGTGGCCTACCTGAAGTCCGCCGGGAAGACCGCGCAGGACACGGCGTTCGACGGCCGCTCCGACTATGACGGGTTCACCCTCGCGGGCGTCCCCGCCGGCGGCCTGTTCTCCGGCGCCGAGGCCAAGATGTCCGCCGAGCAGGCCAAGCTCTGGGGCGGGACGGCCGACCAGCCTTTCGACCCCAACTATCACCAGAGGACCGACACCCTCGAACACGTCGACCGGTCGGCACTGGGCGTCAACGGCGGCGGCGTCGCCTACGCCGTCGGTCTCTACGCCCAGGACATCGGCGGTCACAACGGGATGCCCACGATGGAGGACCGCACACGTCACGTCCTTACCAAGCCATGACCCGCCGTCTGGGGGTGACCTTGCTGCTCGCGGCCGCGCTGCTGGCCGGATGCTCGTCGCCCCGGCCCGGATCTCCCTCTGCCGCACCGGATCTGGGCCGCACCCTGGCGGCGAAAGTGACCGCCGACGGGATGCTCGCCCACCTGCGCGCGCTGCAGCACATCGCCGACGCCAACAAGGGCAACCGGGCGGACGCCACCCCGGGCTACGACGCCAGCGTCGACTACGTGGTGAAAGCCTTGCGCGACAGGGGTTTCGAGGTGGTGACGCCCCAGTTCGACCGGCTGTACACCGTCTCCCCGGGCAGGCCGGCGGTGACGGTCGCCGGCCGCAGTTACACCGTCGACCAGGCCTCGTTGCTGGTGCAGACACCGCCCAGCGGCCTGACCGGCCTACCGGTCCGGCCCGGCCAGCCGTCGGGCTGTGCGGCCGGCGATTACCCTTCCGCGCTGCCCAAGGGCTCGATCGCCGTCGTCGACGACGCGCGTTGCTCGGTGGTCGACAAGCAGAACGCCGCGGTGGTCAAGGGCGCGGCCGCCCTGGTCGTGCTCAGCGCGCCGTCTGGGCAGGGCGCCCCGCCCACGTTGTTCACGCCAGGCTACTTCAAGCAGCTGACCGTGCCGGTCGCGGTGGCCGGTCCCTCCGTCGCGGCCGCGCTCGCCGGCGCGAGCGCGCCCGTCCACCTGGTGCTCGACGCCCGTAACACGAAGTGGTCATGGTCGGCGCGCATCTCGACGGCCCGCGCGGCGGCCCCGGCATCAACGACGACGGGACCGGGGTGGCCGCGGTGCTGGAAACGGCGCTGCAGCTGGGCCCCCTGGCGCCGGTGAACAACGCGGTGCGGTTCGCGTTCTGGGGCGCCGACGAAGACGGGCTCAACGGCGTCATGGACTACGTGTTCGGCATGAACGTCGACCAACTCAACGACATCGCGATGTACCTCAACTTCACCGCGCTCGGATCTCCCAACGCCGGTTTCTTCACCGACGACGGCGATCAGTCCGGGCCGCCGGCGCCCGGGGTGACCTACGCCGACGTCCCCGACGGGTCGGCCGGCATCGAGCGCACCCTGGCCGGGTATCTGAACCTGGCCGGCAAGCGGCCCGCCGACATGCCGCTGAGCACCCTCGCCGACTACCATCCCTTCATGGTCGCGGGCGTGCCGATCGGGGGCTTGACCGCCGGCTCCACGCAGCAGAAGACGACGGTGCAGGCCCGACTATGGGGCGGGCAAGCCGGCGTCCCGTTCGACCCCAATTACCAGGGCCCCCGCGAGACCGTCGACAACATCAACCGGGATGCGTTGGCCGTCATGGGTTCCGGCGCCGCCTACGCGGTGGGCAGCTACGCCCAGTCGATCGGCGGCGTCAACGGCGTGCCGCCGCACGACAAGCGGCATCGGACCCGGGTGCCCTGACGCAGTCCGGCTCTCGTCCTGTGAGACTGGGTCGGTGACCATCGCAGCTACCGTGCTCGCCGTCCTGGCCGGTGTGCACATCCTCGCCAAGTTCACGTTCTTCATGCTGCCCTACCGGCGTCGCCGCGCCGCGCTGGACAAGGCCTACGGCGGCAAGGTCCGGGCGACGGCGAAATCGGATGCGGCGTCACTCATCCTCGCCGCCGCGATGGTGATCGTGCTGTTCCTCGCCGGGGTGAAGCCGGTGAGTTTCCTCATCGGGCTGTGGGTCGGCGCGACACTGATCCAGCTGTATTTTCATCAGTTCCACGAACCGTTGACCCGCGAGCAGGAACCCCCGTCGCCGGCCGGGCCGATCAAGGTCATGTCCTATGCCATCGAAGCCCGGCCGTGGCGACCGTGGCCCGAAATCGTGATGCTGGCAGCGCTGGTGGCCGCTGCCTTCGTCGCGATGGGCTTCGGAGGGGGAGGCTGACGCTGGTTATCCACAACCGGCGGCGTTGGGCGATACGCGCGTCGGCCCGTCCGGCTATTCTCGAACCTATGTTCGATACCCGCGTGCACGAGTATTGGGAGCCCCCGCAGTGCGAGCGGTCGCGCGCGCTGGTGGACCGGATGTGCGCGTCGTGGCGACTGGAGGCGCAGGTGGTGGCGGATCGGTTGGATGCCATCGGGGACCTGTTCGAACTGCGCCGTGCCCAGTGCGGTGAGGAGTCGGATTGGGCGGTGGACACCTGGGCGGCGGTGGGTGCCGAGGTGGCCGCGGCCTTCCGCGTCAGCTTGGCCATGGCGGGCAGCTTCATGAAGTACGCGCTCGCCATGCGTGAACGACTGCCACGGGTGGCGGCCGTGTTTCGGGCCGGCAACATCGGTTTTCGGCTGTTTCAGACCATCGTGTACCGCACCGACTTGATCACCGACGCCGCCGTGTTGGCCGCCGTGGACGCCGAGCTGGCGATGCGCGCGGCGCGGTGGCCCTCGATGACGCGGGGCCGGCTGGCCGGCGAGGTGGACAAGATCGTGGCCAAGGCCGACGTCGATGCGGTGCGCCGCCACGACCAGTCCCGGGCCGAGCGTTGCGTCGGGATCGAGGATCTCGAGGGCGGCATGTCGGAAATCCACGGCAGCCTGTTCAGTCCCGACGCCCACGCCTTGGACAAGCGGTTGGATGCGTTGGCGGACACGGTGTGTGAGCACGACCCGCGCAGCCGCGACCAGCGGCGCGCCGACGCGCTGGGAGCGCTGGCGGCCGCGGCGGATCGGCTGGGCTGTCGCTGTGGGCGCGCCGACTGTGCGGCCGGAAAGCGGCCGGCGGCAACGCCGGTCGTCATCCATGTCGTCGCCGAGCGGGCCGGCGTCCGGGGCCGGGGGTCGGCTCCGGGTTCGGAGCTGGGCGCCGACGGGCTGATCTCTGCCGAGCTGATCGCCGAGCTGGCCCGGTCGGCGCGGCTGGTGCCGCTGAGCGTTCCGGCGCAGGCCGAACCGCGCTACATGCCCTCGACCCGGCTGGCCGACTTCGTGCGGTGCCGTGATTTGACGTGTCGGGCGCCGGGGTGTGACCGTCCTGCTGCCGACTGCGACATCGACCACACGATCCCGTACTCCGATGGTGGTGTGACGCATCCGTCGAACCTGAAATGCCTTTGCCGCCAACATCATTTGCTGAAGACGTTCTGGGGCTGGCGCGACGAGCAATTGCCCGACGGCACCGTCATCTGGCGGCTGCCCGACGGACACCGCTACGTCACCACCCCCGGCAGCGCGCTGCTGTTCCCGACCCTGTGCGCGCCCACCGGCGACGTGCCCACTCCCGCCGAGCGGGAGTGCTACGGCGAGCGCACGGCAACGATGCCGCTCCGCACCCGCACCCGCGCCCGGAACCGGGCCCGGCGCATCGCCACCGAACGCCAGCGGAACCGGCGGTGCAGCTTGGCCGCCCACGCTTCACCCGGGGGCCCCGCGCCACCGGACGACGACGAGCCGCCGCCCTTCTAGGGCCTGCGCGGCCCCATCATCCCGCCGCAACCCATCCGGCCCTGACCCATCATCTGCTGCATCATCGCGGGCATGCCCTCCGCGACGAAGCCGGTGACCTCCCGCGCGTGCGCACCACCACCGAATCGGCGTCGCCGGACCTGGCGGCCCAACTGCAGGCGCATGTTTCGAGCATGTACGCCCACCTCGATCAGGGCACCGAAGTCAGCTGCATGAGCCAAAGCCTGCCGACCCTTTTCCGGCAGGCCGGCGGTTACCGCCGCAAGCTCACCCTCACCCCCAAGGGCGTGATCGCCGAGGAGACCGCCGACGATCCGGCCCTCACCGATGTCATCCGTGCGCACGCGCGGGAGGTCACCGGCTTCGTCGCGGAGGGCATGCCCGCGATGATGCAGCAGATGATGGGTCAGGGC
>NZ_LZJG01000514.1:0-920 GCF_001667785.1 Mycobacterium sp. E3247
GCGATCTGGCCGCGGGCCAGTTCCCGGTACCGGGCCACCCCGACCTCGTAGGGGATCGCGTTCTTCGTCAGCTCGACCTCGGTGGCGCCGACATAGGACACCTCCGGGATGGAGTAGATGCCGATCGGCTGCAGCTCGGTGATGCCCTCGGTGGGCTCCCCGAAGGCGTGGTAGGCGGCCAGCCGGCCCTGTTCCATCGAGGTGGCGGCGAGCGCGGGGAAGCCGATCACGTCGCCGACGGCGTAGATGTGCGGCACCTTGGTCTGGAAGAAGTCGTCGACGAAGATCCGGCCGCGGTTGTCAGCCTCCAGCTCGGCGTTGTGCAGGTCGAGGTGATCGGTCTGTCCCTGGCGCCCGGCGGAGTACATCACCGTCTCGGCGGGGATCTGCTTGCCGCTGGCCAGGGTGGTGACGGTGCCCGCCGAGCCGACGTCGACCGCGGTCACCTCCTCGCCGAACCGGAACGTCACCGCCAGGTCACGCAGGTGGAATTTCAGCGCCTCTACCACTTCAGGGTCACAGAAGCCCAACATGTCGCTCTGCTTTTCCACGACCGTGACCTTGGTGCCCAGCGCGGCGAACATCGAGGCGTACTCGATGCCGATCACCCCGGCGCCGACCACCACCATCGAGGTGGGCAGCGACTTGAGGTCGAGGATGCCGTCGGAGTCGAGCACCCGGTCCTCGTCGAATTCGACGCCCGACGGCCGCGCCGGCCGGGTGCCGGTGGCGATGACGATGTATTTGCCGCTGACGGTGAGCTTTTCGCGGCGGGAGGGGTCCTCGACCTCGATGGTGTGCGGGTCGACGAACCGGCCGTGTCCCAGCAACAGGTCGATGCGGTTGCGCATCAGCTGGTTGCGTACCACGTCGACTTCCTTGCCGATCACGTGTTGGGTGCGGGCCAGCAGGTCGGCCGG
>NZ_LZJG01000515.1:0-3283 GCF_001667785.1 Mycobacterium sp. E3247
CCGGCGGCGCGGGCCCGCGTCACCACCTGCATCGAGGAGATGCTGTCGCCGCCCAGGTCGAAGAAGGAGTCGTCGACCCCGACACGGTCCAGCCCCAGCACCTGGGCGTAGATGCCGGCCAGGATCTCCTCGACGGCGTTGTCGGGGGCGCGGTACCGGTCGGCGTCGGAGTATTCCGGTGCGGGCAGGGCTCGGGTGTCGAGCTTGCCGTTGGGGGTCAGCGGCAGCGCGTCGAGCACCACCACGGCGGCAGGGATCATGTACGCCGGCAACCGCTCGGCCAGCGCGGCGCGCACACCGGCCGGGTCGGCCGTTCCGGTGATGTAAGCGACCAGCCGCTTACCGCCGGGCCGGTCCTCGCGGGCGACGACGACCGCCTGCTCCACGCCGTCCAGCCAGGCCAGCGCGGCGCGCACCTCGCCGAGTTCGATGCGGTATCCGCGGATCTTGACCTGCTCGTCGGCGCGGCCCAGGTAGTCCAGCTGCCCGTCGGCGCGCCAGCGCACCAGGTCGCCTGTGCGATACATGCGGGTTCCGGCTCCGCCGAACGGGCAGGCCACGAACCGCGACGCCGTCAGGGGCGCCCGATGCCAGTACCCGCACGCCACGCCGGCACCGGCGACGTACAACTCGCCGACCACGCCGACGGGCACCGGCCGTAACCGCCCGTCCAGCACGAACAACGCTCCCCCGGGCACCGGCGAGCCGATCGGCACCACGCCGGACTCGACAGACGCCGACTCCAGCGGCCGGCTGACCGCCGTGTACACCGTGGCCTCAGTCGGGCCGTAGGCGTTGATCATCGCCCGGCCCGCTCCCCACTTGTCGACCAGCTCGGCCGGGCACGCCTCGCCGGCCACCACCAGGGCGGCCGACTCCAGCCCGTCGGGCGAGAGCATCGCGGCCGCCGACGGGGTCTGACTCAGCACGCTGACCCGTTCGGCCACCAGCAGCGCGTGGAAATCTTCGGGTGAGCGCGCCACCGACTCGGGCACCACGACCAGCCGGCCGCCGTGCAGCAGCGCGCCGAAGATCTCGTGGACCGAGACGTCGAAGGCCAGCGAATGCCACTGCGACCACACCCCGGCGCGCGGCAGACCGGCGTCCATGCGCGCCAGCAGCTGGGTCGCGTTCTGGTGGGTGACCGCGACGCCCTTGGGGACACCGGTGGTGCCGGACGTGTAGATGAGGTAGGCGAGGTCCTCCGGCCCCGGCGCGGTCAGCGTCGTGCCGGGCTGGGCGGGGGGCTCGAGGTTATCGACGTCGATCACCGGCACGTCGGTGCCGATGAGCCGGTCGGCCAGGTCGGCGGTGGTGATGACGGCCATGGGCGCGGCGTCGGAGAGCACGAATGCGATGCGCGACTCGGGCAACGCCGGGTCGATCGGCAGATAGGCCGCCCCGGCCTTGAGCACCGCCAGGATCGCGACAATCGCCTCGGCCGAACGCGAAAACAGCAGGGCGACAGACCGTCCGGGGACTGCGCCGCGGCCGGCCAACACGAGCGCCAACCGGTGCGCGGCCTCGTCCAGCTCGCGGTAGGTCATGGACCGGCCTGCGCACACCAGCGCGACCGACTCCGGTGTGCGCGCCACCTGCGCGGCGAACAGGGCCGGAAGGGACACCGGCGCCGCCACCGGCGCGGTCAGCACCGCGCGGTTCCCAAGCTTGTCGAGGCGGGCGTGCTCGGCCTCGTCGAGCAGATCCAGCGACGACAACGCCCGCGTGGGGTCGACGGTGATGGCCGTCAACGCCCGCTGCAACCGTCCGACGAGCGCCTGGATGCTGGCCGGGTCGAACACGTCGGTGCGGAACTCCACCGTCCCGCCGATACCGGCGGGCTCTCCGGCGGTGTCCCAGCGCTCGGCCAGCGAGAAGGTCAGGTCCATGCGGGCGGTTTGGGTGTCCACCGGCATCGGCGTGATCTCGACATCGCCCAGGGACAGCCCGGCGGCCGGGCCGCCGCCGTCCTGCCCGGCGAAGTTCTGCCAGGCCAGCATGACCTGGACCAAGGGGTGGTGGGTCAGGCTTCGGGCGGGGTTGAGCCGTTCGACCAGCACCTCGAACGGAACGTCCTGGTGTTCATAGGCGGCCAGGCTGCGCTGGCGCACCTGCGACAGCAGGTCGGTGAATGTGGGGTCGCCGCCCACGTCGACCCGGAGCACCAGGGTGTTGACGAAGAAGCCGACCAATTCGTCGAGGGCGGGGTCGCGCCGCCCTGCGATCGGGAAGCCCACCGCCACATCGGGGCTCGCGCTGAGCTTCGACAGCAGGACCGCCAGGGCCGTCTGGACCACCATGAAGCTGGTCGCGTTGTGCTTGCGGGCGACCGCGCCGACTTGCTGCTGAAGCTCTGTCGGCCAGTCGATTTCGACGGTGGCGCCGCGCTGATCGGCCACCAGCGGGTAGGGCCGATCGGTGGGCAGCTGCAGCCGGTCGGGCATCCCGGCCAGGGCCTCCTCCCAGTAGGCCAGCTGGGCGGCGATGGGGCTCTGGCGGTCGTCGAGGTCGCCCAGCTGCGCGCGCTGCCACAGCGTGTAGTCGACGTATTGCACGGGCAACGGCGCCCAGCCGGGGGCCTGCCCGGCGCACCGGCTGGCATACGCCATGCTCAGGTCGCGCACCAGCGGGGTGATCGACATGCCATCGGCGGCGATGTGGTGGACCACTGCCACCAGCACGTGCTCGTCGTCGCCGATGCGGAAAAGCTCTGCTCGCAGCGGGATTTCGGCGGCCAGGTCGAACGTGTAGCGCGCCGTGTCGCCGATGGCCTCGTCGAGCTGGCCGGCCGACCAGCCGCCGGCGTCCACGACCTCCCACCCGAATTCGGCCCGCTCGACGGGGGTCACCAGCTGCTGAGGCGTGCCCTCGGGCGCGGCGATCAGGGTGCGCAGGCTCTCGTGCCGGGCCATCACGTCGGCCAGCGCAGCCCCGAGCGCAACGGCGTCGAGCGGCCCGCTGAGCCGCAGGGCGGCCGCCATGTTGTAAACCGGTGACGGGCCCTGCAATTGGTCGAGGAACCACAGCCGGTTCTGCGCGAACGACAACGGAATCACCGCGGGCCGCTCGGCGGCCACCAGCGGCGCCGGGCCGACCGTGCCCTCACCGATCCGCAGTGCCAGCTGGGCGACGGTGGGCGCCTCGAACACGACGCGCACTGCAAGGCCGACGCCCAGCGCGCTGTTGATCGCGGCGATCAGGCCCATCGCCAGGATGCTGTCGCCGCCGAGTTCGAAGAAGGAGTCGTCGGTGCCCACGCGTTCGACGCCAAGGACCTCGGCGT
>NZ_LZJG01000516.1:0-666 GCF_001667785.1 Mycobacterium sp. E3247
ATCATCGGCGTGATCCTGAGCGCCAGCATCGGACTGGGGTTCTTCAACGAGTACCGGGCCGAGCAGGCCGCGGCTGCGCTGCATTCCCGCATACGCCACACCGCGATCGTTCGGCGCGACGGGAATTTTGTCGATGTCGACGTCCGGGATCTCGTCCCCGGGGACGTCATCCGGCTCTCCCTTGGGCAGGCGGTGCCCGCGGACGTGCGATTGATCCAGACGGCAGCGTTGGAATGCGACGAGGGCATCCTGTCCGGGGAATCCACCGGCTCGGAGAAGTCACCGACGCCGGTGGGAACCGACGTCGCGCTGACCGACATGACCGATGTGGCGTTCATGGGCACGATCGTGAGCGCGGGCGAAGGCTTGGCCGTCGTGTATGCCACCGGGAATCGCGCCGAGTTCGGCCGGATCGCGGCGGGTCTGAGTGAGCGCCAACCCGAGACCGACTTTCAGGTCGGCCTGCGCCGGTTTTCGTATCTGCTGCTCCGGGTCGCGGTTGCGCTGACCGCGCTGATTCTGGTCACCAACTTGATGTTGCACCGGCCGCTGATCAATTCGGCACTGTTTGCGCTGGCGATCGCGGTCGGCATCACGCCGCAGCTGTTGCCGGCCGTCGTGAGCACCAGTCTGGCCACCGGCTCACGCCAGCTGGCCAAGGCGAAG
>NZ_LZJG01000517.1:0-57208 GCF_001667785.1 Mycobacterium sp. E3247
GCCTCAAACGACGCCTCTCCGACGCGGTCTACCGACAACTAACCCGCGATGCCCACCCAGACGAGGCGGACCCGGGAGGACACTCGGGGGCGACTCTGTTGTCTCGCGCGATCGGCTAATACCCCGTACACCGACACTTCAGACAAGTCACTTCCCGGGCCCGCAATCACACGCTACAACCAACACCCTTGACACAGAGAGGCGTCACTACTTGGCCGTCTTCGACAACGCCAAACCCCTGGCCCTGTACCACACCAAACGCCTGGCCTCCCCCGGTCAGCGAATTGTGCTGTACGCCAAGGACCGCGGATGTACGGCGCCGGGCTGCACCGTGCCCGGCTACCTCTCCGAAGTCCACCACGTCACCGACTGGGCCCAATGCCGGCGCACCGACATCACCGGCCTCACCTTCGCCTGCGGACCCCACCATCGCATGCTCAAACCCGACGGCTGGACCACCCGCACAAACACCAAGGGCCACACCGAATGGATCCCCCCACCCCACCACGACCGCGGCCAACCCCGCACCAACACCTACCACCACCCCGAAAAACTGCTCCACCACGACGACGACGATGACGACGACGCGGCATAGGGGTTAGCGTGGCTCCCGTGAAAGATCAGCGCACATTGCTGTTGATGCGCCACGCGAAATCCGACTACCCGCCCGGGGTCGCCGACCACGAGCGGCCGCTGGCGCCCCGCGGCGTCAAGCAAGCGGGACTCGCCGGCGATTGGCTGCGCGCCAACGCTCCAGCCATCGACGCCGTGCTGTGTTCCACCGCAACCCGTACGCGGCAGACGTTGGCCAACGCACGAATCGACGCGCCCGTGCGCTACAGCGAGCGGCTTTACGGCGCCACGCCCGGCATCATGATCGAAGAAATCAACACGGTCGGCGGCGAAGTCGAGACACTGCTGGTCGTCGGTCACGAGCCGACGATGTCGGACCTGGCTCTCGGCCTGGCCGGCAGTGGCACCGACTCGGCTGCCGCCGAACGGATCTCGGCGAAGTTCCCGACGTCGGCGATCGCGGTGCTGACCGTGCCGTTCGGGTGGAAGGACCTCGAGCTCGGCCGCGCTGCGCTGATCGGCTTCGAAATCCCGCGCTGAACGGCTACGAGTTCGTGGCCAGCGTCAGCTCCATCAACTTGAGCGCCTGACCGCACGCGTCGATGCCCGGCGCCTGGGGGTTGACCCACCACCCGACCACGCCCGCGGCGTCGCTGGCCACTCCGCACGCGCCGTTCGGGTCATCCGGGCGCATCACGATCGAATCGATCCCGGCGATGTTGCGGGACTCGACCTTGTACTTCAGGAAGTCGGCGACCTTGCGCTCGTTGCTGAGGCTGCCCTGCTCGAACCAGAACCGGGTGATGTCGATCAGCCCGGCGGGGTTGGCCGCCTGCCACCGGCAGATCGCGCCGACGAACGTGCTCTGGATGTCGAGCGGGTCGGCACCCACCGTCTTGGCCAGGATGTCGCTGGTGAGCACCTCACACTCCTTGAGCAGGTTCGGATACTGCTGCTGGGAGTTGTTGTTGCGGGTCGGGCCGCCCGCCTTGACGGCGTTGCCGGCGACGGACCTCGAACAACCCGTGATGACCACCAGGGCAGAGATCAAGATGGCTACAACCGCGCGAACGCTTCTCGTGGTCATTTCGAGTTCGCAATCGACTGACGCGCCAGCTCCTTGGCGATGTCGCACGGCGGCGGGAACGGCTTTTGGCTGAAGCTGATCGACCATTCGAAGAAGTCGTCCTGGAATTGAATGCCCACCTCGCAGAGTGAGTCCCCCAAATTCGGCTCGTTGCCGATGGCGATGAACCCGCTGTGTCCGTTGATGTTGATGTCGTCGACGCTGGCGCGCGACAACTCCTCGGTCTTGCGTTCACGTCCGATCGGGCTGCCGCGATACCAGGAGAAGGAGAAGTGCGGACCAAGGATGCCGCCGCCCGCCAGCCATTGGCAGCCGACCGAGTTCCGGGCGGTGTTGATCAGGCCCGTCACCTTCGTCAGTTCCGCCACGGTCTGATCGGTGATGCCCCCGCACTGGGGGAACATCGGGCCGTGGTGGCCCTCCGCGTTCCCCGGCGCCGACGAGGACGTCGCACCTGGCTTATTGCCGCCCGAGTCGGAGCACGCCGCCACCGTGAGCACCAGGATCATCAAGGCTGACGCCCCAGCGACGAGCGCCCTCGCGTTACGCCGCACCGCTACCCTGCTCTTGCTCAGCCTGCTCCCGGTCCACACGATGCACTGTAGCGGCAGCTCAGCGGGTCAACCACCGACGCGCCTGAGCAGGCGTTTCAGTTACACCGCCGGACGCGCCGTGTGCGACAGTTACGAAATGCTCCTGGCACTGCTGCGCCAGTACATCCGGCCGTACCGGCGGCTGGTCGCGGTGCTGATGGTGTTTCAGGGCATCAGCACCCTGGCGTCGCTGTACCTGCCGACGGTCAACGCCGCGATCATCGACGAGGGCGTGGCCAAGGGCGACACGTCCACGATTGTCAGGCTCGGCATGGTGATGCTCTCGGTCACCGGGCTGCAGGTGTTGTGCGCGGTCGGGGCGGTCTACTTCGGGTCGCGAACCGGGATGGGCTTCGGTCGCGACCTGCGCGCGGCGATGTTCGAACACATCACGACCTTCTCCGAGCACGAGACCGCCCGCTTCGGCGCGCCCACGCTGTTGACGCGGAGCACCAACGACGTCCGCCAGATCCAATACCTGGTTCAGATATCGAGCACCGTGCTGGTCACCGCGCCCATCATGTGCGTGGGCGGAATCCTGATGGCCATCCACCAGGAGGCCGCGCTGACCTGGCTGCTGCTGGTCAGCGTTCCCATCATGGCGTTGGCCAACTACTGGGTGATGGCACACATGCTGCCCCTGTTCCGCAGGATGCAGGGCCTGATCGACGGCATCAACCGGGTGATGCGCGACCAGCTGTCCGGCGTCCGCGTCGTGCGCGCGTTTGCCCGTGAACGCTATGAGCGCGACCGGTTCGCCCGCGCCAACGCCGCGCTGTCGTACACCGCGCTGACCGCCGGGAACTGGCAGGCGGTGATGCTGCCGGTGACCACGTTGACCGTCAACGTGTCCAGCGTCGCGCTGATCTGGTTCGGCGGGCTGCGCATCGACCGGGGCCAGATGCAGGTCGGCTCGCTGACCGCGTTCCTGGCGTACTTCACCCAGATCCTCATGGCGGTGCTGATGGCCACGATGACGCTGGTGGTGCTGCCCCGAGCATCCGTGTGCGCCGAACGGATCACCGAGGTGCTCTCCACCCGGGCCGCGGTGACCGATCCGCAGCGGCCGGTGTTCCCGGCCGGCGGGATCACCGGGGTGGTGCGCCTCGACAGCGCCACCTTCACCTATCCGGGCGCCGATCGCCCCGTGCTGCAGGACGTTTCGTTGACCGCACATCCCGGCACCACCACGGCCATCGTCGGCAGCACCGGGTCGGGCAAGTCGACGCTGGTGTCGTTGATCTGCCGGCTCTACGACGTGACCGGCGGCGCCGTGTTGGTCGACGACATCGACGTCCGCGACTACCACACCGAGCGACTGTGGTCGGCGATCGGGCTGGTTCCCCAGCGCGGCTATCTGTTCTCCGGCACCGTCGCGGACAATCTCCGCTACGGCAAGGCTGACGCGACCGACGAGGAAATGTGGGAAGCGTTGCGGGTGGCCGACGCCGACGGATTCGTGCGCGCACACGACGACGGGCTCCGCATGCGGGTGGCCCAGGGCGGCATCAACTTCTCCGGCGGTCAGCGGCAACGACTGGCGATCGCCCGCGCGGTCATCCGCCACCCCGCCATCTACCTCTTCGACGACTCGTTCGGCGCGCTCGACGTCCACACCGACGCACGGGTCCGCGCGTCGGTGAGGCAAATAGCGGCCGCCGCCACCGTCATCGTTGTCACCCAACGCGTTTCGACCGCCGCCGAGGCCGACCAGGTGATCGTTGTCGACAACGGGAAACTGGTGGGCAGCGGCACCCACGACTCGCTGCTCGCCGACTGCCCCGCCTACGCCGAATTCGCCGACTCGCAGTCGGTGAGCGCGGTGCAATCCGGCCAGGCCGGGGGCACGTCATGACGGCGCCGGCCACCCGCGGCTTGGCCCCGGCACCGGCCGGGCGGTCCCGTGACTTCTGGGGGTCGGCCACCCGGCTGGCGAAAAGGCTTGCCCCACAACGCCGGCTCAGCGTCGCGGTGATCGGCCTCGGGATCACCGGGACGGTGATCGGGGTCATCGTCCCGCGCATCCTCGGCCACGCCACCGACCTGCTGTTCAACGGCGTCATCGGGCGACAGCTCCCCGCGGGCATCACCAAGGCGCAGGCCGTCGCCGCGGCCCGCGCGCGGGGCGAGGGCACCTTCGCCGACCTGCTGTCGGGAATGAGCGTGGTGCCGGGGAAGGGCGTGGACTTCGGCGCGGTGGCGCGAACGCTGGCGCTGGCGTTGGGCCTTTATCTGGTTTCGGCACTGTTGATCTGGGCCCAGGCGCGGCTGCTCAACGTCACCGTGCAGCGCACCATGGTCGCGCTGCGTTCGGACGTCGAGGACAAAATCCACCGGCTGCCGCTGTCCTACTTCGATGGGCGCCAACGCGGTGAGCTGTTGAGCCGGGTGACCAACGACATCGACAACGTGCAGTCGTCGCTGTCGATGACCATCAGCCAGTTGGTGACGTCGATCCTGACCGTGGTGGCGGTGCTCGCGATGATGGTGACCATCTCGCCGCTGCTAGCACTGATCACCGTGGCGGCGGTGCCGCTGACCCTGCTGGCGACACGCGCGATCGCGCGGCGCGCACAGCGCCTGTTCGTGGCGCAGTGGACGAGCATCGGTCGCCTCAACGCCCACATCGAGGAGACCTACAGCGGCTTCACGGTGGTCAAGACGTTCGGCCACCAGGCCGCGGCGCGCGGCCACTTTCGCGACTGCAACGACGACGTCTACCAGGCGAGTTTCGGCGCGCAGTTCTTCTCGGGCCTCGTGGCGCCCGCGACGGGGTTCATCGGCAACCTCGGCTACGTGGCCGTCGCCGTGGTGGGCGGCCTGCAGGTGGCCACCGGCCGCATCACCCTCGGCGGCATCCAGGCTTTCATCCAATACGTCCGGCAGTTCAATGCCCCTCTCGGCCAGGTGGCTGGGATGTACAACACCCTGCAGTCCGGGGTGGCCAGCGCCGAGCGAGTGTTCGATCTGCTCGACGAGCCCGAGGAATCGCCGGACGCCGAGGCCACCCTGGCCCGGCCCGGCGCGGCCCCCACCGGCCGAGTCGAGTTTCAGCACGTCAGCTTCGGCTACCGCCCGAACACCCCGGTGATCCACGACCTGTCGATGGTGGCCGAGCCCGGAACCACGGTGGCGATCGTCGGGCCGACCGGGGCCGGCAAGACCACCCTGGTGAACCTGTTGATGCGGTTCTACGACGTCGATTCCGGCCGGATCCTGGTCGACGGCACCGATATCACGACCGTGAGCCGGCAGTCGCTGCGTTCGCGGATCGGCATGGTGCTGCAAGACACCTGGCTCTTCGACGGGACGATCGCGGAGAACATCGCCTACGGGCGGCCCGACGCCAGCGCTGATGAGGTGGTGCGGGCCGCGAAGGCGGCCTACGTCGACCGGTTCGTGCACACCCTGCCAGCCGGCTACCAGACGCGGGTCAGCGGCGGCGGCGGCAACATCAGCGCCGGCGAGAAGCAGCTCATCACCATCGCCCGCGCATTCCTCGCCCGGCCCCGGCTGTTGATCCTCGACGAGGCGACCAGTTCGGTCGACACCCGGACCGAGGCACTCATCGCCCGCGCCATGTCGGAGCTCCGCCGCGACCGCACGAGTTTCATTATCGCGCACCGGCTTTCGACGGTCCGAGAGGCAGACCGCATCGTCGTGGTCGAGGCCGGACGGATCGTCGAACAGGGCAGTCACGCCGAGTTGCTGGCCAGGCGGGGCGCCTACTACGCCATGACAAGGGCATAGCCACAATGGCAAGCACAATGGGCCGGAAGGACCGATAGTCGATGGTGGACAAGCGTCTCGAACTCGGTCTGCTCGGACCGTTGGAGATGAGCGTTGACGGCACCCCGGTGGCCCTGGGCACCCCCAAACAGCGGGCGGTGCTGGCCATGCTGCTGATGAACCGCAACAGCCCCGTCGGGGTCGACCGGCTCATCACCGCCCTGTGGGACGACGCGCCCCCGTCGGGGGCACGGGCCAGCATCCATTCCTATGTGTCCAACCTCCGCAAGTTGCTCGGCACGGCCGGCATCGACCCGCGAGCGGTGCTGGCCGCGGCGCCGCCTGGTTACCGGCTCACCATCACCGAAAACGCTTGCGATCTGGGCCGATTCATTGCCGAGAAGACCGCGGGCGTGCACGCGGCCGCCAGGGGCGAATTCGAAGACGCCAGCCAGCACCTGACCGCCGCTTTGGCGCAATGGCGCGGGCCCGTGCTCGAGGACCTGCGCGAGTTCGGGTTCGTCGACACCTTCGCGACTTCCCTTGTCGAGGAGAAACTTCAGGTCCACGGCGCGAAGGCGGAGGCCGAAATCGCCTGCGGGCGCGCGTCCGCCGTGATCACGGAGCTGGAGGCGCTGACCGGCGAGCACCCCTACCGGGAACCGCTATGGGCCCAACTGATCACGGCCTACTACCTCACGGACCGCCAATCGGACGCGCTGGCCGCCTACCGCCGGGTCAAGACCACGCTCGCCGACGACCTGGGGATCGACCCGGGGCCGACGCTGCGGTCGCTCAACGAGCGGATATTGCGGCAGGAACCGCTGGACGTGAAGCGCAGCGCCAAGACCGCCGCCGTCGACACCGTCACGGTCCTCGAAGAGCATGCGATGACCTCCGGGCAGCGGGCCATCGCCTACCTGCACGAGGCCTCGGGACGCAGCTACGCGCTGCGAGAGGCGGCAACCCGGATCGGGCGGCTCGGCGACAACGACATCGTCCTCGACAACCCCAAAGTCAGCCGCCACCATGCCGTCATCGTCGACACGGGCACCAGCTTCATCATCAACGACCTCCGATCGTCCAACGGGGTCCACGTGCAACACGAGCGAATCCGCTCCGTTGCCACGCTGCGCGACGGCGATCACGTCCGCATCTGCGACTACGAATTCACGTTTCAGATCGCCGCCGACGGCGAGAGTTAGCAACACCGCGTCCGCCCGGGAAATCGGGTGATTGTCATGCGTCGGGCCGGGTGGAGGCTTACCGTCATGGTTGCTGGGTCAGGGAATTGCGGCTGACCGGTGCGCCCGGTGATTGTCGGGTGGCGATGGTGTGGTGGCTGGGTGTGAAGGATCGGCGATGAGCGATGAGCAGGCCTCGCGGGTGGGTTCGGATTTCGGGCCTTATCACCTGAAGCGCCTGCTTGGACGCGGTGGAATGGGCGAGGTTTACGAGGCCGAGCACACCGTCAAGGAATGGACGGTGGCGGTCAAGCTGCTCTCGGAGGCCTTCAGCAAGGACCCGGTGTTTCGGGAGCGGATGAAACGCGAAGCCCGCACCGCCGGTCGTTTGCAGGAGCCGCACGTGGTGCCCATCCACGACTACGGCGAGATCGACGGCCAGATGTTCTTGGAGATGCGCCTGATCGAGGGCACCGATTTGGACGGTGTGCTCAAACGCTTCGGCCCGCTGTCCCCGCCGCGGGCGGTGGCCATCATCACCCAGATCGCCTCGGCGCTGGATGCCGCCCACGCCGCCGGGGTCATGCACCGCGACGTCAAACCGCAAAACATCCTCATCACCCGCGACGACTTCGCCTACCTCGTCGACTTCGGGATCGCCAGCGCCACCACCGACGAAAAGCTGACCCAGCTGGGCACCGCCGTCGGAACATGGAAATACATGGCGCCGGAACGGTTTTCCAACGCCGAGGTCACCTACCGCGCCGACATCTACGCCCTGGCCTGCGTGCTCTACGAATGCCTCACGGGATCCCCGCCGTACACGTCCAGCAGCGCGGGCGCACTGGTCACCGCCCACACCATGGACCCCGTACCCCAGCCCAGCGCGCTGCGGCCGGGTATTCCCAAGGGCTTCGACGCGGTGATCAGCCGCGGCATGGCCAAGAATCCCGAGGACCGCTACGCGAGCGCCGGCGACCTCGCCCTGGCCGCCCACGACGCGCTCAGCGACCCCGACCAAGACCACGCCGCCACCATCCTGCGCCGCAGTCAGGAAGCCACCCTGCCGGGCACCGGCATGGCCCCTCCCCCCACACCGCCGCCGGCACCGGAGTCGCCGAGACCAGAGTCGCCGACACCCAACCCCGCGCTCGGCTCAACTCCGATACCCGCGCAAAGCGCCCCGACCTGGCGGCCCGACAGCGGCCCCATCCCGGCCGCCGCCCAGCCCCCGGCCACACCGCCCTATTACCAAGCCAGCGCCCATTGGGGCGGCCCTCCACCGCAATTCGGCGGACCGGGTTGGAACCAACCCCCACCCAAACGACGCAACCCCTGGCCCATCATCGCCGCCGTCGCTGCGTTGGTGGTTGTCGTTGCGCTCGCCGCCGTCGGCATCGTCGTGGTCATGGGAGGCGACGACGGTAACCCGCAGGCGAACCGCACCTCGACCACGTCGAGCACCACCAGGGCCGTCACCACCACGACAACGACCCGGGCCGGCAACCCGCAGAGCAAGCTGCTCGGCATGCTGCCCACCGGGTATCCCGGCGGCGCTTGCACGCCCGCGACCCCCAAGTCGAACAGCATCTGGGTGAATGCGCTGGCCATGGTCGACTGCGACCAGAACACCAATCAGGGTGGCCCGTCTCGGGCCGTCTATGGACTGTTCGCCGACGAGGACGTGCTGAAGAAGGCGTTCGACGACGACGTGGCCGCCGTGCAACTGACGAACTGCCCGGGAGCGGGGCAGTCACCGGATGGCTGGCACCACGACAGCACCCCGACGGTGACCGCCGGCACGATCGCGTGCGGAACCTACAAGAACCACCCGAACGTCATCTGGACCAACGAGGCCAAACTCATGCTCTGTGACGTCTACGGGGATCCGCCCGCCCTCGAAGACCTGCACACGTGGTGGACCAACTACGGCGGCTGAGATCTGGTCAAACCCCAACCGGGGCATAGTTTCTCGGTTCGGGGCGGCCGGGGCGCCGGCCTACGACTGAAGGTCCGGGCCCTCCGCGCGCAAGTCGTCGACCGCCGACATGGCGCTACGCAACTTGGCCAACCATTCCTCGGCATGTTCACCGACCAGCTTGACCGACCACGCCAGAGCGTCGGCGCGAGACCGGGCGACACCGGCATCCACCAGCGTGTCGAGCACCTGCCGCTCGGGTTGCTTCAAGCGTGTCATCACCGGAACCGCGATGTGGGTGAACAGGATTCGTTCTGCGCCGGCTTTGGAACCGACCTCGACGCCCCAGGAAACCTTGCGCCCATAGCGATCTTGCGCCTCGTCGGCGATGTGCATTCGCTCCGAACGGGTTTCCTCGCGGAACCGGGAAGCACGTCCTTCCGCGCGGGCCCCGGTCTCCTCGTTCTCCGCGCCCTGCGGTTCCGGCAGCCGCCCGATGACGGTGATTTCCTCGCGGTCGACGATGACCGTCGGGTCGCCGTCGAACCAGCTTTCGGGCAGACGCCCGGCGAACCATTCCGCGGCGTCGCTGGCGTCGGGTTGTTGGGCTTGCTGCCAGCCGCCGGGGCGGCCGTAGCGCCGGCCGTGCGTGTGATGCGATTTCATAATTACATGATTACACCGTTACACGGGTTAGGGAACAGCGTTCACCGGCGGCGAACGCCGCCCGGCGACGGCACGCGCGTCGTGGGCGACGGGCCCGCGAACGGCCGTCCGCGAAAAGGTGTGTTTAAGTGCGGAGAACCCGTTGATATGACCTGCGTCACGTTGTATTTTTGGTAGCGAAGCAGGCCCGGAAACGACCAATTCAAAGCGCCGGAAGTCAGGGTAGAAGACCGGCCGCGTAGGACCCGCGCATGACGGAGCCCAACGCCCCCCAGAGTCGTCCGGGCCTGCCCATGTCGGACGGATGTCCGACTCAGTCCCCGCCGTCGCCCCGGCGAATACGGAAGAGCTTGACCTCGTTCTTGATGCCCTTGAGGCGGCGCGCACCTGCGAACGACCCGTTGAACTCGCCGATGTCCGCAACGGTCTCCCAGGCCGAATCCGCCGCCAGCACGGTGCCCGGACGCGCCACACCGGTGACCCGGCTGGCGACGTTGACCGGGCTGCCGAACCAGTCGCCCGCCCGGCTCACCGCCATGCCGGAGGCCACGCCCGCCCGCAGCCGTGGGAAGTCGTTGTCGGTGTCCACGGCCTCCACCAGCTTCACCACCACGTCGAGCATGGGCAGCGGGTCGGGGCAGACGAACATCACCGCGTCGCCGATCGTCTTGATGAATCGCACCGGCGGGGTGGCGATGTCGCGCGCCAGGACCGCCAGTCGGTTGGCCAGATGCCCCAGCTCCTCTGCCGACACCGCTTCGCCGATCCGGGTGAAGCCGACGAGGTCCGCGAAGGCGACGGTGATCTGGCGCGCACCCGGCAGGGGTTTGCCGGCGGCGCGCTCGGCCGCGTTGACCGCTTCGGTCTCCATCATGTGACGCAGCTGCATGAATAGCATGTGCTGGATCATCGGCCCGAGCTCGGGCGCGATTTCACCCACCAAAGCCTTTGAGGCCTCGGCGATTTCGAGCTCGGTGGCGCCGGGCCGCATGATCGCCGAAAGCGCGGTGTAGCGCATGACCTCGGCGGCGCGTGAGAGCCCTTCGGCGAGCACCCGGACCACGAGCACCACTTGCTCGGGGTCCAGCCCGAGCTCGACGAAACGCTGGGCGTAGGCGGCGGCTTCGCCGTCGGCGCGCATGTGCACGACCGCGTCGGGGTCCTCCACCCGGGCCAGGCCGATCGCGCGCTGCACCCGCTGCAAGAGATCCAGGTCGATGCCGTGGGTCTCGCTGATCTCGCGGGCGGACACGTAGGTGCCGTCGTCACCCATGAGGTGGCGGGTCGCCAGCAGCAGCGGGGGGTTCGTGGCCCTGATCTCGTCGGGGGTGATGCCCTGCTCGAGCAGCCACTCGACCAGCTCCGCCCGCTCAGCGCGTGCGCTGCCCTCTAGTCCGTCGAGCAGGTCCCCGTCCACGTCGCCAACGTACAACGGGCGTCGATCGCGAGCGCGGCGAAGCCGGGCGAAGCGGGTCGGCGCGAATAGGTCCCGTCGATCGCGAGCGCGGCGAAGCCGGGCGAAGCGGGTCGGCGTCGACAGGACACGTCATGATCTGAAGTGATGAGCGCACCGCTGCTGGGGGGTTTTCCACCGGTCGTCGACGAGACTGCCCGGGTGCTGATCCTGGGTTCGTTTCCGAGCGCCCAATCCCTGGCGGTAGGCCAGTATTACGGGAATCCGCGAAATGCGTTCTGGGCGATCACCGGCGAGCTGTTCGGGTTCGACGCGGCGGCGCCGTACGAAAAGCGGCTGGCCGCCCTGCAATCGGCGGGCGTGGCCCTCTGGGACGTGGTGCGCGCCTGCCGCCGCGCCGGCAGCGCGGACTCGGCAATCGAACCCAGGAGCGTGGTGGTCAACGAGTTCGGCGAACTGTTCGCGCGGTACCCCGCCATCGCGCGGGTGTACTTCAACGGCGCCAAGGCCGCCGCGCTGTACCACAGGCTGGCCGAGGCCGATGAGCGCATCGACTACCGACGATTGCCGTCGACGAGCCCGGCCCACGCCGTGCGACCCGGCGTCAAGCTGGCCGCCTGGCGCGAAATTCTTCGCTCATGACACCGGCGGTCGCCGATGCGCCCACGGCCTGGCGGACTCGATCTGCGCGGCCAGCGACAACAACGTCGCCTCCGCGAACGGCCGGCCCACCAGCTGCACGGCGATCGGCAGGCCGTCGCCGTCGAAGTCCCACGGGACGGCCGCGGCGGGCTGTCCTGTCAGGTTCCACACCTGCTGGTAGGGCACGCGCTGCGCCACCGCCAGCAACGTCCACACCGCGCCGCGACGTTGGTAGGCACCGATTCGGGACGGCCCCGTGGCGTTGCCCGGCGTGACGACGACGTCGACGTCGTCGAAGATCGACTGGATCCGGGCACTCGCCGCCGCCTCGGCCTCGCGCAGGGCGACCATCCTGCGATCGGAGAACAGCGAACCGGCGCGCGCCAGGTTGCGGGTGCGCGCTTCCAGGCGTTCGGGATGCGCCAGTGCGTCGGCGTCGTCGCTGATACCCCGCAGATAGCGGGGCAGGTAGTTGGTCATGATGGCCGACGGCGGATAGTCGGGTTCGGCGCGGATGACGTCATGGCCCAGATCGCGCAGCAACGCGCCGGCCTGTTCGACCGCCGTGATCTGCTCCTTGCCGATCCTGACGGGCAACGGCGTGGGAACCTTCGTGCTCAAGGCGATGCGCAGCCGACCGGGGCTACGCGCCGCCGCGGCCGAGAACTCCCCTTCGGGCCCCGGCACGGTGGATGTCGCATCGAGGAACAGCGCGGCGTCCAGCACCGACCGGGCCAGCGGGCCGTTGACGCTGAGCCCGTGCCACGCGTCGTCATGCGGCTCCAACGACACCCGGTCGCGTTGGGGCTTCAGACCGAACAGGCCACACCAGATCGCCGGGATGCGAATCGAGCCACCACCGTCGGATCCCAGCGCCAGCGGAGCCAGGCCGGCGGCCACCGCCGCCGCGCTGCCGCCACTGCTGCCGCCCGGCGTGCGGGTGAGGTTCCAGGGGTTGCGGGTCGCCCCGAAGGCCAGCGACTCGGCGTAGGGAAACATCATCAGCTCGGGCACATTGGTTTTGCCGAGGATGACGGCACCGGCGGCGCGGAGCCGGCGGACCACCTCCGCATCGGAGTTCGCCGCGGGCCGGTGCCCGCCGCTGCCGTACGTCGTCACCTCGCCGGCGACGTCGACGTCGTCTTTGATCGCGATCGGCACCCCGAGCAGCGGCAGCCGCTCACCCGCGTCGAGGCGGTCCTGCGCGACGGCCGCCTCATAGCGCGCGCTGTCGGCCAACACCACGCGGTAGCAGCGCAACTGACTGTCCAGCCGCGCGATCCGCTCCAGATAGATCTCGAGCAGCTCGGGCGCGGTCAGCTCACCGTCGGCCAGCATGCGGGCCTGAGTGGCCGCGCCGGCATAAGCCACATCGCGGGCCGCGTCGCGAGCGTCCACTGCGGCAGCGTATCCCCCGGCCAGTACCGTGGGCGACATGTCCTGCGTGTTCTGTGCGATTGTCGCCGGTGAGGCCCCGGCCATCCGGATCTGCGAAGACGACGAGTATGTGGCCATCCTTGACATCCGCCCGTTCACCCGAGGCCACACCCTCGTGATCCCCAAGCGCCACAGCGTGGATCTCACCGACACCCCGCCCGAGACGCTGGCCGGGATGATCACGATCGGCCAGCGGATCGCCCGTGCCGCCCGCGCAACCGAATTGGCCGACGCGACCAACATCGCCATCAACGACGGCGGCGCCGCCTTCCAGACGGTGTTCCACATTCATCTGCACGTGCTGCCCCGGCGCAACGGCGACAAGCTGTCGGTCGCCAAAGGGATGCTGCTGAGGCGCGATCCCGACCGGGACGCCACCGCGCAGATCCTGCGTTCGGCACTGGCCCGCATCGACGCCAGCCAGTAATACTGGGCTGATGGCATTTCCGTCCTGGGTCGAGCAGCGTCTACTGCCCCCGATGTTGCGCCTGCACGACACCGTCTATCGCAAGACGAACGGCTGGATCGGTCATCGCTTCCTGCTGATACCCAGCCTGCTGCTGCATACCGTCGGCGCCAAGACGGGCCAACCGCGTACCGCGGCGCTCACCTATGCGCGCGACGGCGATGACTACCTGGTGGTCGCTTCCAGGGGCGGCGATCCCCGCGCGCCCGGGTGGTATCACAACCTGCGGAAGAATCCGGACGTGGAAATCAACGTCGGCCCAAGGCGTTTTGCGGTCACCGCCCGCCCCGTGTTACCGGATGATGCCGATTACCCGCGGCTATGGCAGATCGTCAACAAGAACAACGGCGACCGCTACACGGCGTACCAGAAGAAGACGTCGCGGCCGATTCCGGTCGTGGTACTCACGCGGCGTTGACCTTAGACCTGGTGGGGAGGTTTATTCTCCACTAGCGCACGGTGAACTCTTGGACTGCTCACCGCAGGGCGCGGGATGAGCTGGAGTGGGTATGAAGCCGTGGGCGGGAAATCCTTGGCGGCGATTCCGGCTGCCCCCGCGCCTGGGTCGGCTCGTCCTCGGTGTCTACGGTTCGGCGGCCGCGCTGGTGGTCGCGTCTTCGATCGCGAACTGGAGGGGCGTCTACGCGACGCGGCCGGTCGACGAAATCGCTCTCGCGGCGTGCCTGCTGTTCGGGGCGGGGTGCGCGGGCTACGCGGCCTTGTCCGCAGACGGTCGGCACCGGGCCGGGTGGCTGGCGATGGTGACGGCCCTGTTGGGCTGGGCGGCCGGCGAGGTCATCTGGGCCGTGTACGACGTGCGCCCGGAGCTGGCCCACGCCACGCATCCGGCCGCCGCCGAGATCGTGCTGTTGCTCTGGCCGTTCGGCGCCTTCACGTCGTTGGTGCTGTTGTCGCGCTTCTCCCGGCACAGCCCGCGGCGACTGGTGCTGGACGGCCTGATCGTGGCGACGTCGCTGTTCGTGGTGTCGTGGGTCTTCGTCCTCGAGAAACAACTGCGCGAGGACAGCGGCTCCCGGGCGACGACGATCCCCGAAGTCTTCAACGA
This sequence comes from Mycobacterium sp. E3247, assembly GCF_001667785.1. Lineage (NCBI taxonomy): Bacteria > Bacillati > Actinomycetota > Actinomycetes > Mycobacteriales > Mycobacteriaceae > Mycobacterium > Mycobacterium sp. E3247. Next base: position 14,776 of record NZ_LZJG01000517.1, read on the forward strand.
CGTCCTCCTGCTGACGACCTCGATCCTGATGCTGTCCCGGGTCCGTCGCGGCGACCCGCCGAGCCGCAACCTGCTGGCCGGGGGCGTGACGGCGATCAGCGTCGCGGACATCGCGATGGTGTTCAAGAGCGGGATCGGCAGCTATCAGGTGAGCGATCTCGTGGATCTGGGCAGAGTAGCCGGCCTGGGCATGATCGCGCTCGCCGCGCTGTCCAGCGTCCACGAGGTGCCGGTGCCGGGGTCGCGTGACGACGAAATACGGTCACGCACCCGGCTGTGGTTGCCGTACCTGCCACTGCTGGTGGCCGCCGCGGTCGGGCTGACCCGCGCGGTCAGGTTGATGGCGCACGGACCTTTGCTGATGGCGCTGGGGATCCTGGTTGCGGCGGTGCTCATCCGGCAGTTCGTCATGCTGATGGAGAACCAGAGGCTGCTGTCCGAGGTGGCGCGGGAAGCGTTCCGCGACAGTCTGACGGGACTGGCCAACAGGGCGTATTTCCTTGATCGGCTGGAACAGGCCGTCGCCCGGCGGAATTGCGACATCGCACCCATCGGGGTGTTGTGTCTCGACCTCGACAACTTCAAATCGGTCAACGACGCCCTGGGCCACCCCGCCGGTGACGAACTGCTGGTCCGGGTCGCCGGGCGACTCACCGCCACGTTGGGCGACAAGTGCGTCACCGCTCGCCTCGGTGGTGACGAATTTGCCGTCCTCCTCGAGGGCCCCATCGAAGAGTCGCATGTGGCAGCGCATCGAGTCCTCGAGGCGTTCAACACCCCGATCCTGGTCGACGGAGTTCCCATACCGGTCCGGCCGAGTGTCGGCTTCACGGTCGCGACCGCCGCGTCGGAATGCACCGTCGAGCAGCTCCTCCGGCACGCCGACCTGGCCATGTACACCGCCAAACGCGAAGGCGGCCAATGCGTTCGGAGCTTTGTGCCCGATCTGCCGCTCTCCTATTCCTTCCCGGCAATCGCGCCCGCCGAGCCGGCCATCACGCTGGCCGAGCCGGCAATCGCGGCGCCGGTCGTCGCGACGAGCACGACGCAGATGCGCAGGCGCGCCGCCGACGGGGACGTGTCACGACCCGCACGGCCGCAGGACGGGGTCGACGGCGTTCGGTGGCCCCCGACGCCGATCCGGATCGCCTTGGCGGGCTTGATCATCGGCGTGGTCTCCTTCACGGTGACCAGCGTCGTCGCACCGAATGCCGGCCACAGCGTCTTCTTCGCCAAATCCCTGTATTCAGCGTTGAACCTGCTGGCGGCCGGGCTGATCGCCGTTCGCGCGTACCGCCTCAAAGCCGACCGGCTTGCGTGGTCTCTGATCGCGGCGGGCATGGCGCTCTCGGCGCTCGGTGATGTCGTGTACGCGTTGTGGGTGCCGAACGCGCACTCGCCGTCGGTTGCCGATCCCGAATACCTGGCGTTCTACCCGTTCGTCTATGCGGGGATAGTGCTGCTGATGCGATCCCGCCTCAAGCGGGTGCCGATGCCGGTGCGCCTCGATTCCCTGGTGTGCGCGCTGGCCGTGGCCGCACTGGCAGCGGCGCTGCGGGACGGGCCCATGCATGCGGCCGCGCACCGGACACCCGCGACAGTGTTGGTAGGCCTGATCTATCCGTGGGGCGACCTGGTGCTGCTGGCCCTGGCCGTCGGCATGCTGCCAATCCTCGGCTGGCGCAGCGAGTTTCGCTGGGCGTTCCTTGTCGTCGGGCTAATCGGTTTCGCGGTCGCGGACACCGCGTACCTCTTCCAGACGTCGGCGGGCTCGTACCGGGTAGGCACCACGCTGGACGCGCTCTGGCCGGCCTCATCGCTGCTGGTGGCGCTGGCCAGCTGGGCGCGGGGGTCGTCGGCGGCACCGGTGACGCGGCGCGGACTCGACGCCTACGCCGTTCCGGTGACGTGCACCGTCGTGGCACTCGGTGTCGCCATCCTGGGGCACGATTCGCGGCTCGCATCCACGCTCGCCGCGCTGAGTCTGGTGGCGGTCGCCGCCCGATTCTCGGTGACGTTCCGGGATGTCAGCCTGCTGGCCGAAAGCCACAAACAGGCCATGACCGACGAATTGACCACACTGCCCAATCGGCGGTCGCTGGCAACGGCGCTGACCGCGCTGTCGGCGTCCGACTTGCCGGCGAGAACGTCGTCGCGTCGCGCGCTGCTCTTGCTGAATCTGCCCCAGCTGCGGGAGATCAACCATTCGGTCGGTCGCCACTTCGGCGATGAGTTGTTGTGGCGGGTCGCAAACCGGCTCGCGCACAACATGCGTCGCGACGACCTGCTCGCCCGCGTGAGCGACGAAGAATTCGCCATTCTGCTGGGCGAGGGATCGGACCTCGCCGCCGCACGGGCCCAGGCGGGCCGGTTACTCGAGGCCATCAGCATCCCGTTCGAACTGGACGCGATCAGTGTGCAGGTCGACGCCTGCGTCGCCATCGCGTTGTACCCCGATCATTGCGATCACCCGCAGGAGCTGTTGAATCGCGCCGAGGCGGCAATCGCGTACGCCAAGTCCGCCCTCAGCAGGATCGCGGTGTACGAGTCGGGCTTCGAGGTGGATCGCGACCACGACCCCAACCTCATCCGGGAGCTGCGCGCCGCGCTGATCGATGGCGACGAGCTGACGGTGCACTACCAGCCGAAGGTCAACGCCAGCGACGGAAGCGTGCACAGCGTCGAGGCCCTGCTGCGCTGGCAGCACCCCGCGCGCGGGTTGCTGTTGCCCGAAGAGTTCCTCCCGGCCGCCGAACGCGCCGGGTTGATGCGCACGTTGGCCAATCGCACCATCAACCTCACCCTCGAACAGGTCCGGTTCTGGCGCGATCAGGGCATCGCGCTGACGGTCGCGGTGAACCTGTCGACGACGAACCTGCTCGATCTGGACCTCGCGGTCACCATCGAACGGCTGCTGCGGACCCACGGACTACCCCCGGACGCGCTGATCATCGAGATCACCGAGAGCGCCCTGGTCGACTCGGAGCGCTCCCGCAACACCGTCGCCGCCCTGCAGCTTCTCGGCGTTCGTATCTCGCTGGACGACTACGGCACCGGATGGTCGTCGCTGGCCCGTCTGCAGGATGTCTCGGTCGACGAGCTGAAATTGGACAGGAGATTCGTGGCGCGGCTGGCGCAGGATCCCCGATCGGTGGCCATCGTGCAGTCCACCGTGGACTTGGCGCAGAACCTGGGCGCCGACCTCGTCGCCGAGGGGGTGGAAGACGAGGCCACGCTGAGCGCGCTGCGGCGTTACGGCTGCACCATCACCCAGGGGTTCGTGCACAGCCCGCCGTTACCGGCGGACGAACTGCGGCGCTGGATCACCGGCCGCAGTGCGGTCGCCGGCCCCGTCGATTCGCAGCGATCGGGTGTGACGGACTGACCGCCTAGAACAATTCCTTGGCGAGCAGTTCCAGGGTCGCCACCCGCGCCGGCGCGGTGGCCGGCCGGGTGCAGCGGCGAGCCGAGGCCACCGGGTTGACCATCACCTCGTCGACGCCGAACCGTTGGGCGAGTGCCCGTAACTGGTCGGCGGCCTCGGCGGGCGTGCCCAGGACCGCGCGTCGCAACCCGCTCTCCACGATCTGCTGCTGCTGCGGCGTCAGCTCCGCGCCCTGCGCCTCCTCGACGAGCGGCACCGGCCCCAGGGGCTGTCCGGTGCGCAGCTTCGCCATCATCTGCAGATTGGGCAGCATCAACGCCGTTGCCTCGTCGCGGGTTTCGGCCACCGCCGCGTTCACCGTCAGGAACGTCACAGGCTCGGCGGCCACGGCGCTGGGCTTGAACCGGGAGCGGTAGAGCTCGAGCGCCTCCTCGGTCCCCTGCCCCGAGAAGTGGTGCGCGAACACGTAGGGCAACCCCTTGGCGGCGGCCAAGTGCGCCGAGTACATGGACGAGCCCAGCAGCCACAGGCGGGGTTCACCGGCGGCCGCCGGGGTGGCCTTGAGCCGATAGTTCCCCGAGCGCAGCGGCACCACCACGCCGCGCGCGCTCATCAGCGCCGCCACGTCGTCGAGGTATTCCGGAAAGTTCTCGATGTCTTCTTCGCCGCGGCCGCCGCGCAGCGCGTAGGCGGTCACCGGGTCCGACCCGGGCGCCCGCCCGATGCCCAGGTCGATGCGGCCAGGGGCGGCGGCTTCCAGCAGCGCGAACTGCTCGGCCACCGCCAGCGGCGCGTGGTTGGGCAGCATCACGCCGCCGGACCCGAGACGCAGCTGCGAGGTTTGCGCGGCCAGGTAGGCGATCAGGACCGGCGGGCTGGTGGCCCCGACGGAGGGCATGTTGTGATGCTCGGCGACCCAGTAGCGCGTGTAACCCAGCCGATCCGCGGCCTGGGCCAGTTGCACGGTTGCCGCCAGCGCATCGGCGGTCGTCTGATCCGTGCGGACCGGGACGAGATCAAGGACGGAAAGACGCACGTTCGCGTCAACGCCTTTCGGCGTGCGAACGTTCCCTCGGGCGCGCCTCCCCCAGGCTCAGTAGTCCTTCAGCGTGATCGAGCTGACGATCCGGTCGAAGACCTCCTGCGGTATCGGAGCCCCGCCGGGGATGTTGTCAACGACGAGCCATTGGTTGCGCTTGACGTAGTCGTTGAACTCTTTGTGGTAGTTGGCGAAACCGAGCTCGTAGTCGACCGTCCCGTCGTGAGAGGCCGCGGCGAGCTCCCCGGCCAGGATGTAGGCGCCCAGCAGGGCCACACTGGTCCCCTGGCCCGACAGCGGCGAGCAGCAGTATGCGGCGTCGCCGACCAGCGCGACCCGGCCCTTCGACCAGCGGTCCATCTTGATCTGCGACATTTCGTCGAAGTAGAAATCCGGTGCGCTGCGCATGTATTCCAGCAGCTGCGGACGCACCCACCCGTCGCCGGCCATCCGCCGTTCCAGCTCGGCGAACTGCGCCTGGGTGTCGCGGTAGTCGATCCGCAGGTCGGCGTCCATGAAACCGAGCATGGCCCGGGCCTCGGTGTTGTTGCGGGCGCTGTAGACCCCGGCCATGCTGGCGTCCCCGTAATGCCAGGTCTGCCAGTAGTCCAGGTCGAGGAAATTGGGCACGGTGAAGATCGCCGCATGCGTGCCCAGCCGCTCGATGAATTGCTCCTCGGGGCCGAACACCAACCGGCGCACGTTGGAGTGCAATCCGTCCGCGCCGATCACCAAGTCGAAGCTGCGCGCGGCTGCGCGTTCGAAGGTCACGTGGACGGCCGTACCGTCGTCGTCCAACCCGGTGATGGTGTCGTCGAAGATGTATTCCGCCGTCCATTGGCTTGCGCCGTACAGCAATTCGACCAGGTCGTCGCGCAGCAACTCGACGTCGGGGCTGTCGACGGGCCCACCCGTGGGCGTCGACTCGGTGTCGCGGGACAGCTCGTTGCCGTCGCTGTCGACGACGGAGGCGCCGCGGATTTGCGTCTTCCGCTTCTGGGCGGCGGCCAGCAGGCCCATGCGCTCCAGCACGTCCAGCGCCGGCCCGCGCACGTCGATCGCCTGGCCGCCCGGCCGCGGCCCGGGATGGCGCTCCACCACGGTGACCGAATAGCCATGGCGGCCAAGCCAATAAGCGGTCGTCGCACCGGCCACGCTAGCGCCAGAAATCAGAACGTCGGTCACTTAATCCCTGCCAGCCTTTTCGCGTCGCGAAAAACGTCGTCGAGCATTGCTGGTGTCAACCTACCGGTAAACATGTTTTGCTGACTGGGGTGGTAACAGCCGAGTAATCGCACGCCAGGCGCGAATTGCGCCACGACCCCGTGGCCGAACCGCGGCTTGCGCATCGCGGACGCGCCGGGCAGCCGCAGCGCGATTTGCCAGGCGAATCCGCCCAGAGCCACGATCGTGCGCACATGCTCGGCGACCAGCCGCCATTCGGCCTCCAGCCAGGGCCAGCAGGTGTCGCGCTCCGCCGGTGTCGGCGCGTTGGCCGGGGGCGCACACCGCACCGGTGCGGCGATCCGAACGCCGTTGGCCCGCAACCCGTCCGCCGCATCCACGCTGGTCGGCTGGTTCACCAGCCCGGCCCGGTGCAGCGCGGCATAGAGCTGGTCGCCGGACCGGTCCCCGGTGAACATGCGGCCCGTCCGGTTGGCGCCGTGCGCGGCGGGCGCCAACCCGACGATCAACAACCAGGGCCGTTCCGACCCCCAGCCCGGCACCGGGCGGCCCCAGTACGGCTGGTCGGCGAAGGCCCGCCGTTTCAGGACGGCCACGTCCTCGCGCCAGTCGACCAGCCGCGGGCAGGCGCGGCAGACACTGATCAGGGCGTCGAGTTCGGGGATCGACGCGGCGCGGGGCGCCAGCGCGGCGACCTGTGCGGCGTCGGCGGCGACCTCCGTCTCCGGGGTCGCCGGGTCGCCCGGCCATCCGGTGCCGGGGACCACGGGAGAATCGAACGCCTGGCCGGTACGAGGGTGGACGAGCACATGAACATCCTGCAGTCAACCGGTAGGCGACGGCCGAACGCCCCGAATAATCGGTGGTACCGCCGCGGGTCAGCCGTTAAGTTCTCACCGAATACCCATGAGCCATACGAGCCGCGGCCCGGCGTTTCTGATCCTGTTCGCCACACTGCTGGCGACGGCCGGCACCGGCATCTCGATAGTCGCGTTCCCGTGGCTGGCGTTGCAGCACCGCGACAGCGCCAAGGACGCGTCGATCGTGGCGGCCGCGATGACGCTGCCCCTCGTGTTGTCCACCCTGGTGGCCGGGACCGCGGTGGATTTCTTCGGGCGCCGCCGGATATCGCTCGTCTCCGATGCGCTGTCGGGCGCGGCGGTGAGCGTCATCCCCCTGACCGCGTGGGCGCTCGGGGCAGGCGCGATCAACGTCGCCGAGCTTGCCGTGGCGGCCTTCTGCGCGGCGGCTTTCGACCCGGCCGGGGCGACGGCGCGCCAGTCGATGCTGCCTGAGGCGGCCGCCCGCGCGGGCTGGTCGCTGGACCGCACCAACAGCGTCTACGAGGCCATTCTCAACCTGGCGTACATCGTGGGGCCCGGCATCGGCGGTTTGATGATCGCCACGGTCGGCGGCATCAACACGATGTGGGTCACGGCCGGTTGCTTCGGGTTGTCCTTCCTGGCGATCGGCGCGCTGCGGCTCGAGGGTGCCGGCAAGCCGCACCACGCGACCCGACCCGACGGGTTGATGTCCGGCATCGTCGAAGGGCTGCGGTTCGTCTGGAATCTGCGGGTGCTGCGGACGCTCGGCCTGATCGACCTGGTTGTGACCGCCCTCTACCTGCCGATGGAAAGCGTGCTGTTCCCCAAGTACTTCACCGACCGGCACCAGCCCGCCCAGCTGGGTTGGGCGCTGATGGCGCTCGGGGTGGGCGGCGTCGCGGGCGCGCTGGGCTACGCGGTGCTGTCGAAACGCACCCGCCGGCGGACGGCGGTGCTGACGGCGACGCTCACCTTCGGCGCCGCGACGGTCGGCATCGCCTTCCTGCCGCCGCTGCCTGTGATCCTCGTACTGTGCGGGGTGACGGGGCTGGTCTACGGGCCGATCCAGCCGATCTATAACTACGTCATGCAGACCCGGGCTCCGCACCATCTGCGCGGCCGGGTGGTCGGGGTGATGACGGGGTTGATGTACGCCGCGGGCCCGTTGGGCTTGCTGGTGGCCGGGCCCCTGGCCGACGCCGCAGGGCTCAAGGCCACCTTCCTGGCGTTGGCGGTGCCGATCCTGTTGATCGGGCTGGTCGCCTTGAGGCTGCCGTCGCTGCGGGAAGTGGACCGCGCGCCGGAGTTCGCCGGGGATGGCGGGCCCTAGGATCGAAGGCTGTGAGCAGTGATGTCCTGGCCGAGCTGATCTCCGGCCTGCCCGACGGGATGGTCGTGACCGACCCGGCCGTCACCGAGGGCTACCGCCAGGACCGCGCCTTCGACCCGTCGGCCGGCAAACCGTTGGCGGTGGTGCGCCCGCGGTGCACCGAGGACGTACAGACCGTGCTGCGCTGGGCCACCCGCCACCGGGTGCCGGTGGTGACCCGCGGAGCCGGTAGCGGGCTGTCCGGCGGGGCGACGGCGCTGGACAACGGCATCGTCCTGTCGACGGAGAGGATGCGCGACATCGCCGTCGACCCGGTGACGCGCACGGCGGTGTGTCAGCCCGGCCTGTTCAACGCCGAGGTCAAGAAGGCCGTCGCCGAGTACGGCCTGTGGTATCCCCCGGACCCGTCGTCGTTCGAGATCTGCAGCATCGGCGGCAACATCGCCACCAACGCCGGCGGCCTGTGTTGCGTGAAATACGGCGTGACCACCGACTACGTGCTGGGCATGCAGGTGGTGTTGGCCGACGGTACCGCGGTCCGGCTCGGCGGTCCGCGGTTGAAGGATGTGGCCGGGCTGTCGCTGACCAAGCTTTTCGTCGGCAGCGAGGGCACGCTGGGGGTCGTCACCGAGGTCACGCTGCGCCTGGTTCCCAAGCAGAACGCGTCCGGCATCGTGGTGGCCTCGTTCGCGTCGGTGGAGGCGGCCGTGGACGCGGTGCTCGGGGTTGTTGGGTGCCTGCGCCCGTCGATGCTGGAGTTCATGGATTCGGTGGCCATCAACGCCGTCGAGGACACCTTGCGCATGGACCTGGACCGAGGGGCGGCCGCCATGCTGGTGGCCGGCTCCGACGAAAGGGGACGAGCGGGCTCCGAGGACGCCGAGATCATGGCCGCGGTGTTCGCCGAAAACGGTGCGACGGAAGTGTTTTCGACCGACGATCCCGACGAAGGCGAGGCCTTCGTCGCCGCCCGCCGGTTCTGCATCCCCGCGGTCGAGGCGAAGGGATCGCTCTTGCTCGAAGACGTCGGGGTCCCGCTCCCTGCACTGGGCCGGTTGGTCACCGGCATCGCGCGCATCGCCGCCGAGCGTGACCTGACGATCTCGGTGATCGCCCACGCCGGCGACGGCAACACCCACCCGTTGATCGTGTACGACCCCGCGGACGCCGCCATGACCGAGCGGGCCCACCTCGCCTTCGGCGAGATCATGGACCTGGCCGTCGGGCTCGGCGGCACGATCACCGGTGAGCACGGCGTGGGCCGGTTGAAGCGGCCGTGGCTGGCGGGCTACCTCGGCCCCGAGGTGATGGACCTCAACCGGCGGATCAAGCAGGCCCTGGACCCGCAGGGGATTCTGAACCCGGGCGCGGGGATCTAGGTAGCGCTGCTCGAGCGCCCGGCTGGCCGGGCGCGTGATGTCGACCGCCCGGCTGGCCGGGGCGCCCGGCGGTAGGCCACGTTGACATTCTGAGCTGATTGTCGTACCAATGAGACATGGCTGTGGTTATGTCTCATAACGCGCCGGTCACGTTCGAGCTGGCGACCGCCGACACCTGGCCGGATCCCTGGCCGATGTACCGGGCGCTTCGCGACCACGATCCGGTGCACCACGTCGTCCCGGCCAGACGGCCCGAGCACGACTACTACGTGCTGTCCCGGCACGCCGACGTGTGGGCCGCCGCGCGCGACCACGAGACGTTCTCCTCCGCGCAGGGACTGACGGTCAACTACGGTGACCTGGAAATGATCGGGCTGCAGGACAATCCGCCGATGGTGATGCAGGATCCGCCGGTGCACACCGAGTTTCGGAAACTGGTGTCGCGCGGCTTCACGCCACGACAGGTGGAGGCGGTGGAGCCCAAGGTGCGCGAATTCGTCGTCGAGCGCATCGAGAGGCTGCGCGCCGCCGGCGGCGGCGACATCGTCACCGAGCTGTTCAAACCGCTGCCGTCGATGGTGGTCGCGCACTACCTCGGTGTCCCCGAAGCGGATCGAGCGCAATTCGACCGGTGGACGGATGTGATCGTCGCGGCCAACACCGCCGAAGGCGGCGTCGCCGGCGCACTGGAAACGGTTGGCGACGCGGTCGGGTCGATGATGGCCTACTTCACCGGTTTGATCGAGCGCCGCCGAACCGAGCCCGGCGACGACACCATCTCCCATTTGGTGGCCGCCGGCGTGGGCGCCGGCGGCGATATCGCCGGCACCCTCTCGGTGCTGGCATTCACGTTCACCATGGTCACCGGCGGCAACGACACCACCACTGGAATGCTCGGTGGCTCAATGCCTTTGCTGCATCAGCGTCCCGACCAGCGGCGGCTTCTGGTCGACGATCCGGGGTTGATCCCCGATGCCGTCGAGGAATTGCTCAGGCTGACCTCGCCGGTGCAGGGACTGGCGCGCACCACCACCCGTGACGTGACTCTTCACGGCACGACCATCCCGGCCGGGCGGAAGGTGTTCCTGCTGTACGGATCGGCCAACCGGGACGAGCGCCAATACGGGCCGGAAGCAGGTGAACTCGACGTCACCCGCTGCCCGCGCAACATCCTGACCTTCAGCCACGGCGCCCACCATTGCCTCGGCGCGGCGGCGGCGCGCATGCAATCCCGTGTCGCTCTGACCGAATTACTGGCCCGCTGCCCCGATTTCGAGGTCGATGAGTCTGCGATCGTCTGGTCGGGCGGCAGTTACGTGCGCCGCCCGCTGTCGGTACCGATCCGGGTGAAGTCCTGATGCCGAACGACTGGCTGGGCACGCAGCGCACCGAAGCGGCCGCGGACCGGATCCTCGACGCCGCTGAGCGGCTCTACACCGAGCGCGACCACGCTTCGATCGGCATGAACGAAATCGCCAGGGCCGCAGGATGTTCGCGCGCGACGCTGTACCGGTACTTCGAGAACCGCGAGGCGTTGCGGACCGCCTACGTGCACCGCGAAACCCGCAGGCTCAGCCGCGCGATCAAGGAGCAGATCGGCGGCATCGACGATCCGCAGGAACGACTCGTCGCGAGCATCACCGCCACGCTGCAGATGGTTCGCGGCAGCCGCGCGTTGGCGTCGTGGTTCGCCATCACCCGGCCGCCGATCGGCGTCGAGGTGGCCGGGCAGTCCGAGGTGATCACCGCCCTGGCCGCCGCGTTCATCGGCTCCCTCGGGCCGGAAGACCCCGCCGTCGTGGAGCGCCGGGCGCGCTGGATGGTGCGAGTGATCAGTTCGCTGCTGCAGTTCCCGGGCCGAGACGACGCCGACGAGCGGGCGATGATCGAAGAGTTCGTCGTGCCGATCGTGACGCCGGTTTCCGCCCGGGGCTAGGCGCCCGGGCGGCTCAGGTTCGCACGCGCGTGAAGCGGTGCAGCAGCCAGGCCAGCGGAATCGTCAGCACCATCGTCGCGAGGAACAGGTACAGCATCGAGCCGGTGTAGACGTGGGCGCGAACGATGTAGACCATGGCGAATTCCATGGTGATCAGGTGGATCAGGAAGATCTCGTAGGAGATCTCCCCCAGCCACACCATCGGCCGGGTCGCCAGCAGCCGCCAGTACCAGCCCTGGTCCCCCAGGGCCAGCGGCGCCACCGCGAGCGCGGCGATCACGGCATAGAAGCAGGTCTTGAACAGCGCCTCGCTCAGCGTCGCCGGCGAGGTGGTGGGCGCGCCGGCGATGGGCGTGGAGACGATGAAATAGCAGACGATCGCCAGCGGTATGGCCACGAAGGCGTAACCGCGCACGCCCATCGCCTGCAGGACGGCCAGCAACATCCCGGCGAGGAACCAGGCCAGGTAGGTGGGCAGCCACAGCCGCGCGCCGTCGGGAAACCAGTGATCGGTGTGCACCAGGATCAGCCAGGCCGGGCTGACCAAGGTCAAGCCGGCAAGCGCACCCAGCAGGACTCTCGGCTGCCAGCGCCGTCGGCAGACGAGCACCAAGAGCACGTAGGCCAGCAGCGGGAGCAGCACGTAGAACGACGCTTCCACCGCGAGGCTCCACATCTGCGTCAGCCCCTGATGCAGGTACTTGCCCAGGTACCCGTTGCAGTAGATCTGCGTCAGCGTCAGGTTGCGCACCAGGCCGAGCCACGTGTGTCCGGGGTTGGGTCCCGCTTCGCGGAAGTGGTACAGCACGTAGGCGAACAGCACGGTGATCACGTAGGCCGGCATGATGCGTCGAACCCGGTGCCACGCATAGCGACTCAGCGACGGCGGCGGCGCGCCGGTGGCGGCCGATTTGAGCCACGGACGGAACAGCAGGAAGCCGGACAGCACGAAGAAGATCGGCACGCCGATCTCCATGCGAGAGCCGACCAGGCCCCAATAGCCGTGGGTGTACTTGCCGGTGGTGTAGGCCGCGTGCGTGCCGACAACGAGGAGGGCGGCGACGGCGCGTATTCCGGTCAGCGACGCGACCCGGTCGACGTGGGCGGTCTGCTCGAGTCCGCCCTGGGCGTCTTGTTCTTCGGACAGGGTCATCCGGTGTGTTTCCTGCGCGGCTTCCCGCCGTCCCGGCCGCGCGGCTTGGTGGCCGACCGATCCGGCTGAAGATTGATCAGCACCCCCGAAATGCGGGTGCGTTCAAGCCTTTTCAGCGTCGACGGGGACAGCTTGGCCGGCAGCTCCACCAGCGAGAAGTCCGGGCCGATGGCGATGTGCCCGAAATCGCTGCGATGCAGCCCACCCTCGTTGGCGATGGCGCCGACGATCGCGCCCGGGCCGACCTTGTGCCGTTTACCCACCGCGATGCGGTAAGTGGTGAACGACCTTGTCTGCCTTGGTCTTTCGGGACGCTCGCGTTGTTCGGTATGCCGCTCACGGCGTTCACGCGGCGGCTCGGGCGACATCAGGAACTCTTCGCCGTCACGGGACTGTAGCGCCAGCGCCGCGGCGATGTCGGCCAACGGGACATCGTGCTCGCGCTCGTAGTCCTCGACCAGCTTGCGGAACAGGTCGATCCCCGGACGGCCCAGCGCGGCGGTGATGGAATCGGCGAACTTCGCCACCCGCTGGGCGTTGACGTCCTCGATGGTGGGCAGTTCGGCCTCGGTGAGCGTTTGCCGCGTCGCCTTCTCGATCGCCTTGAGCAGGTGGCGCTCCCGCGGAGAAACGAACAACAGGGCGGTCCCCGAACGCCCGGCCCGGCCGGTGCGTCCGATGCGATGCACGTAGGACTCGGTGTCGTGCGGAATGTCGTAGTTGAGCACATGCGATATGCGCTCCACGTCGAGCCCCCGCGCGGCCACGTCGGTGGCGACCAGGATGTCGATGCCGCCGTCCTTCAGCGCGGCGACGGTCCGCTCGCGCTGGCCCTGCGGGATGTCGCCGTTGATGGCCGCCGCGGAAAAGCCTCGGGCCCTGAGCTTCTCCGCGACCTCCTCGGTGGCCTGCTTGGTGCGTACGAAGACGATCATCGCCTCGAACGGCTCCACCTCGAGGACGCGGGTCAGCGCGTCCATCTTGCGCGGGCCGGCGACCTGGATGTATCGCTGCGAAATGTTCTCGGCCGTGGCGGTTTTGGCTTTGGTGGTGACCTCGAGCGGATCGTGCAGGTACTTGGTGGTGAGCTTGCGGATCGCGGGCGGCATGGTCGCCGAGAACAGGGCGACCTGCTTGTACTCGGGGGTGTCGGCCAGGATGCGTTCGACGTCCTCGGCGAAGCCCATGGTGAGCATCTCGTCCGCCTCGTCGAGCACCAGGTAGTCCACCCGCGACAGGTCCAGCGTCCCGCGCTCGAGATGGTCGATGACCCGGCCGGGCGTGCCCACGACCACCTGCGCGCCGCGTCGCAGGCCCGCCAGCTGCACGCTGTACGACGAGCCGCCGTAGATCGGCAGCACATTGACCTTCGGCAGATGGGCCCCGTAGCGGCTGAACGCCTCGGCCACCTGCAGGGCCAGCTCGCGGGTGGGCGCCAGCACCAGCGCCTGGGTCGCGGTGCTGGTGACGTCGATCTTGGACAGGATGGGGATGGCGAACGCCGCCGTCTTGCCCGTGCCGGTCTGCGCCAGCCCGACGACGTCCGAGCCCGCCATCAGCGCCGGGATGGTCGCGGCCTGGATGCCCGTGGGCGACTCGTAACCCACGTCGGCGATCGCCCGCAGGACCGAAGGGTTGATCTGCAGGTCGGCAAATGTGGGAGAGGCAGCCTCGGGCGAGCTGTCCGGAGTGGTCATCGCCCATGGAGTCTAGTGGTGATCGCGAGCTCAGCGGACATGAGCGCTGCGGGTCCGTGATCATGAGCACAGCCGTGCCCGGCCATGCCTGTCACACCTGTGCGCGCGATGACGGTACGGTGCCCGATGTGTGGTCGCCACCCCGCCGTACCGGGCCACTGACCGGCTCGGCCGCCGTCGCGTTGATCGCCATGACGTTGGCCGGCTGTGGTTCGGGGGACTCCACGGTCGCGAAGACGCCGCAGGCCACGACGACCACCGAGACCCCGTCCATCACCGCCCCGGCCCAGCCCTCGGGCGCCGCCGCGCCGCCCGGCAGCAATGCCGCGCCGGCCGACCCGTGCGCGGTCAACCTCGCCTCGCCCACCATCGCGAAGGTCGTCTCCGAGCTGCCACGCGACCCGCGCAGCCAGCAAGGCTGGAACCCGGAGCCGCTGGCCGGCAACTACAACCAGTGCGCCCAGTTGTCGGCGGTGATCATCAAGGCCAACACCAACGCCGTCAACCCCACCACCCGGGCGGTGCTGTTCCACCTCGGGCAGTTCATCCCGCAAGGGGTCCCCGACACCTACGGGTTCAACGGCGTCGACGCGGCGCAGACCACCGGTGACACGGTGGCGCTGACCTACCCCAGCGGCATCAACGGGTTGAACACCGATGTGCGGTTCCACTGGAACGGCAACGGTGTGGAGCTGATCGGTAACGCCCCGGGCCGCTAGCCGGAACCGCCTTTCCGTCGGTCCCCTCCCCTACAGTTGCTGCTGTGTTCGTCACCGGCGACAGCATCGTGTACAGCGCGTCGGATCTGGCCGCCGCCGCCCGGTGCGAGTACGCGCTGCTGCGCGATTTCGACGCGAAGCTGGGCTGGGGACCCGCCGCCCCGGCCGAGGATGACCTGCTCGCGCGGACCGCGGCCCTCGGAAACGACCACGAGCGACGCGAACTGGACCGGCTGCGGGGCGAGTTCGGGAGCGGGGTCGCGGTCATCGGCCGCCCGGCCTACACGCCCGCCGGCTTCGCGGCGGCCAGCGAAGCGACCCGGCGCGCCATCGTGGGCGGCGCCCCGGTGGTGTATCAGGCGGCCGTGTTCGACGGCCGCTTCGTCGGCTTCGCCGACTTCCTGGTGCGAGACGGCGACCAATACCGGGTCATCGACACCAAGCTGGCCCGTTCGGCCAACGTCACCGCCCTGTTGCAGCTCGCCGCCTATGCCGATGCGCTGGCAGCCTCGGGGGTCCCGGTGGCGCCCGAGGCCGAACTGCACCTGGGCGACGGGACGGCCGCCCGCTACCGCGTCCGCGACCTCGTCCCCGTCTACCGCGCCCAGCGCGCCCGACTGCAACGGCTCCTCGATGAACACCACGCCGGTGGCACCCCGGTCCGCTGGGACGACGAGGGCGTGGCCGCCTGTTTCCGTTGCGCGTTGTGCACCGAGCAGCTGCGCGCCTGCGACGACCTGCTGTTGGTCGCCGGCATGCGAGTGGGCCAGCGCGACAAGCTGATCGACGCCGGAATCACCACGGTGCCCGGCCTGGCCCGGCACGCCGGCCCCGTGCCGGACCTCGCCCCCGCCGCGGTCCGCAAGCTGACCGCCCAGGCCGGACTTCAAGTCCGCCAACGAGAAACCGGCACGCCGCTTTACGAGATCGTCGACCCCCAACCCCTGACGCTGCTGCCCGAACCGGACCCCGGCGACCTGTTCTTCGACTTCGAGGGCGACCCGCTGTGGACCCTCGACGGCAAGGAGTGGGGTCTGGAATACCTATTCGGGGTCCTGGAAGCCGGGCCCGCCGGCACGTTTCGCCCGCTGTGGGCGCACAACCGGGCGGATGAACGCAAGGCCCTCGGCGATTTTCTGGCCCTGGTGGCCAAGCGTCGCAAGCGCAGGCCGAACATGCACGTCTACCACTACGCGCCGTATGAGAAGACCGCGTTGCTGCGACTCGCCGGGCGCTACGGAGTCGGCGAGGATCAGGTCGACGAACTGCTGCGCAGCGGGACGCTCGTCGACCTCTACCCCCTGGTGCGCAAGAGCGTTCGCGTGGGTGCGGAGTCGTTCAGCCTGAAGGCGCTCGAACCGCTCTACATGGGCGCGCAGCTGCGGGCCGGCGATGTCACCACCGCCACCGGTTCGATCACCTCCTACGCCCGCTACTGCGAACTGCGGGCCGACGGCCGCGGCGACGAAGCCGCCTCCGTGCTCAAGGAGATCGAGGAGTACAACCACTACGACTGCCGCTCGACCCAGGAACTGCGCAACTGGTTGATGTTGCGCGCCTACGAATCCGGCGTCCTGCCGGTCGGCGCCCAGCCTGTGCGGGACGGCAACAGAGTCGAGGACCGTGACCAGCTGGCGGTGACCCTGTCGAGGTTCACCGGCGACGCCGCCGTCGGTCAACGCACGCCGAAGCAGACGGCCGTAGCGTTGCTGGCCGCCGCGCGCGGCTACCACCGGCGCGAGGACAAACCGTTCTGGTGGGCCCACTTCGACCGCCTCAACTTCCCCGTCGAGGAGTGGGCGGACGACACCGACGTCTTCGTCGCCGAGCACGCGTCGGTCAGCGTGGACTGGAACATCCCGCCCCGGGCGCGCAAGCCGCAGCGACGGGTGCGGCTGCGGGGCGCGCTGGCGCGCGGCGAGTTGATGACCGACGTCTTCGCACTCTACGACCCCCCGACCCCGCCCGGCCTGTCCGACGATCCCGACCGGCGAGCGGCCGGACGCGCCACGGTGATCGAGGCCGACGATCCGGCGCTGCCCACCGAGGTGACCATCGTTGAACGAGTGGGCAACGACGGCAAGCCATTCCACCACCTCCCCTTCGCCCTCACCCCCGGTCCGCCGATCCCGACGACCGCCCTGCGGGAGTCGATCGAGGCCACGGCCGCCGCCGTCGCGGCCGGCCTGCCGCAGTTGCCCCGGAGCGCGGCCGTGGACATCCTGCTGCGCCGCGCGCCCCGGACCCGAAGCGGCAGCGCGCTGCCGCGCGGCGTCGACACGGTCCGCGACATCACCGACGCGGTGCTGGACCTGGACTCCTCCTACCTGGCGGTGCATGGACCGCCGGGCACCGGCAAGACGCACACCGCCGCCCGCGTCGTCCATCGGCTCGCCACCCACCACGGCTGGCGCATCGGCGTGGTCGCGCAGTCGCACGCCACGGTGGAGAACCTGCTCGACTGCGTCATCGACGCCGGGCTGGACCCGGCGCGGGTCGCGAAGAAACGCAACGGCCACAGCGCACCGCGCTGGCGGGAGGTCGACGGCAGCGGGTACGCCGAGTTCATTCAATCTTGGGGGCCCGGCACCGCGGGCTGCGTCGTGGGCGGCACGGCCTGGGATTTCGCCAACGCCAACCGGATAGCGCCCGGCAGCCTCGACCTCCTGGTGATCGACGAGGCGGGCCAGTTCTGCCTGGCAAACACCATCGCGGTCGCGCCTGCGGCCGCCAACCTGGTGCTACTCGGCGACCCTCAGCAGCTGCCGCAGGTCAGCCAGGGAACCCATCCCGACCCGGTTGATACCTCGGCACTCGACTGGCTGGTCGACGGTCAGCGCACCCTGCCCGACGAACGCGGCTACTTCCTGGACCGCTCGTACCGCATGCATCCGGCGGTCTGCGCCGCGGTGTCGGCGCTGTCCTACGAGGGCAGGTTGCATTCCCACGAGTGCACCGGTGACCGACGGCTTGCCGGCTACCCGCCCGGCGTCCAGACGCTCACCGTCGCACACCACGGCAACTCGACGGAGAGCCCTCAGGAGGCCGACGCGATCACCGCCGAGATCGACCGGATGCTCGGGGCGCCGTGGACCGACGAGCACGGCACCCGCCCGCTGACCGCCGCCGACGTGCTGGTGCTGGCGCCCTACAACGCCCAGGTGGGACTGCTGCGCCGACGGCTGGCCTCGGCCGGGCTCGGCGGGATCCGGGTGGGGACGGTCGACAAGTTCCAGGGTGGGCAGGCGCCGGTCGTGTTCATGTCGATGACGGCATCTTCCGCGGAACTGGTACCGCGCGGTATCTCGTTCCTGCTCAACAGGAATCGCCTCAACGTCGCCATCAGCCGGGCCCAATACGCGGCGGTCATCGTCCGCTCGGGGTCGTTGACCGAATACCTGCCCACCACCCCGGCGGGCCTGACCGACCTGGGCGCGTTTCTGGCGCTGACCGAACCGACGTGATGGCCCCGGTTAGTTGCCGGACGAGTGGCGGCCGTAACCGGTGGGGTCGTCGTCGGGATCGCGGCGGTGACGCCGGCCTCGCACCGCGCCGTTCTGCTGGCGTTGCGCCGGCGGCGCGAGCCGGTCGCGCGGCGCGGTGATGGGACGGACGCGCTGGCCGGTGTCGACATGAGAGCCGTTGTGCGCGAACCCGATAGGGCCACCGTGCGGAGTCGGTTCGTCCCGCGGGCCGGTCCCCACGTCGACGCGCGCCGGGCGCGGGTGGGCGACCCGATCGATTGGCGGCTCGCGGCTTTCACGCGCGTACGCCGCGCGCGGGGCGGACACCGGCTCGGGTTCGCGCACAAGGATGCATTCGACGTACGCGTCGTCGTCGTAGTCGTCGTCGTAGTCGTCGTCATAGTCGTCGAACACGTCACCCGCCTCGGCCGGGGCGCCGGCCGTGGCCGACGGTGCGAACCCGATCAAGAACAGCGCGGCCACGATCCCGAACAGCGCGATGAACGCGGGCAGCAACACCGATTGCGCCATGGCGGCCGCGAACGGGTCCCGCAGGAATTCGGGCAATTGCAGGCTGGCGGCCGCCTCACCGCCGACACCTTCCGACGGCTGCGCGGGCATCTCGGCGCCGATCCGTGCCGTCATGAACGCGGCCATGCCGGCGCTGCCGAGCACGGCGCCGAGCTGGCGGACGGAGTTGTAGACGGCCGAGCCCGCACCGGCCAGGCGCGGCGGCAGGTTGCGCGTCCCGGTGGCGGTCAGCGGCGACCACACGAACGCCATCCCGACGCCCGTCGCGAAGAACGGCAACAGCAGCCGCCAGATGGGCGTCCCCGGCGACATCTCGAAGCTGAGCCAGGTCAGCGCGATCGCCAGCACCGAAAACCCGAAGCCGAGGACCGGCCGCGGATGGTATTTGTCGACCATCCTGCCGACGAACGGCGCGAACACACCGTTGGCGATCGCCATCGGCGCGATCAGCAGAGCCGAACGCGTCGGCGACAGCCCGCACACGGCCTGCGCGTAGAACGTCAGCGGCAGCATCATCCCCGTCGCGGCGAACGAGACGATGGCCACCCCGGCGTTGCACAGGCCGAAGTCAAGGTCACGGAAGATCGCCAGCGGAATCAGCGGCTCGTCGGTGTTCATCGACTGCCAGAACACGAATACCGTCATGAACCCGATGCCGGCGACGATCATCGCCCAGATCCAGGGCTCCCAGTGCGCGGCCTGGCCCTGCTGCAGCCCGAACACGATCAGGAACATGCCCGCCCCGGACAGCACGACGCCGACAACGTCGAATCGGTGTGACTGCGTGGGTAGCACCGGGACCAGCCAGTACGCCAGCGCGAGCCCCAGCACGCCGATCGGGACGTTGACGAAGAAGATCCACTGCCACCCCAGCCCGTCGACCAGCACGCCACCGGCCAGCGGGCCCACCAGGCTGGCCACGCCCGCGGTGGCGCCCCACAGGCTCACCGCGACACCGCGCCGCTCCGGCGGGAAGATCCGGGTGATGGTCGACAAGGTCTGCGGGGTGAGCACCCCGGCGCCCACACCCTGGACGACGCGGGCGGTGATCAGCATGGCGGCGCTGCCCGACAGCCCGCACCAGACCGAGGCGACGGTGAACACCACCAGGCCGATCAGGTAGAGGTTTTTCGGGCCGAACCGGTCACCCAGCCGCCCGGCCACCAGCAGCACGACCGCATAGCCCAGCAGGTAGGCGCTGGTCACCCAGACCACGGTGTCGTAGCCGATGTGCAGCCTGGTCATGATCGTCGGGTTCGCGATGGCGACGATGGTCGAGTCGACCATGATCATGAAGAAGCCGATCATCATCGCCCAGAGGGCGTTCCAGGGCTTCTCGGAATGCGGCGAGTTCCGGGTGAGCAAGTTCCACCGGTTGGTGAGGTGGGGCGGGTGGGGCGCCGCGCGCCGGCTGCCCCCGGACGACGGAGGCGTCGCCGTGGTCATCTACCCACCTCGTTTCCGCTCCCGACGATGCGTGCCCGCACGGCGCCGGTCTGATCGACCGGCCCGGACCGTCACGACATCCAGCCTGCATTATTGCCGCTGTCGAAATTGGGGGCGGGCACGGATCCGATCCCGGGTACACCAGGCGGAAGGTTTCGTGTTCGGTCGGTGTTCCGCGGCGGGCACGTTAGCCTGGTAGGACGCCATTTGCAGGAGAGGCAAGATGCGGGCCCGACGGAAGCGGTCTTCGAACCGGTTTTTCAGCATGTCGCATGCGGATGAGGAGCGGCCGCCCACCGACGGCCGGCCCAAGGTCTCCGCGCGGGCGTTGGCCCAGGTCATCGAGCGAAGCTCGCGGATTCAGGGTCCGGCGGCCGAGGCCTACGTGTCCCGACTGCGTAACGCGCACCCGAGCAGCAGCCCGGCCGACATCCTGGCCAAGCTGCAGAAGCGGTACGTGGGCATGGTGACGGCCAGCGGCATGGCGGTGGGCGCGGCGGCGACCATCCCCGGCATCGGCACCCTGAGCGCGCTGTCTGCCGCCGCCGCCGAGACGGTGACATTCCTGGAAGCCACCGCGTTCTTCGTCCTGGCGGTCGCGGTGGTGTATGACATCCCCGCCGACCACCGGGAACGACGCCGGGCCCTGGTGCTGTCCGTGCTGGTCGGCGACAACAGCAGGGACGCGGTCGCCCAGCTGTTCGGCCCGGCACGCACCAACGGCGGCTGGATCTCGGAGAGTGTGGCCGCCGTGCCGCTGTCATCGATGTCGCGGCTGAACTCGCGGCTGCTCAAATCGTGGGTGAAGCGGTACACGCTGCGACGCGGCGCCCTGATGTTCGGCAAGCTGCTGCCGGTGGGCATCGGGATCATCGTCGGGGCGGTCGGCAACTATTTCGCCGGCAAGAAGATCGTCGGCAACGCCAACCGGGCGTTCGGCACTCCCCCGGTGCGCTGGCCCCGCGCCCTGCACCTGGTGCCGCCGCTGCACGAAGCGGGCTGACGGCCGTCCCACCCACCCCCTTCAACCTGGCGAATTGCTGGCGAAAGGTTAGCCTTTATAGGGCGGAGAGGTTGAGCATCGACACTGGTGTGAGGTGCTCCACAATCCGGGGTCGACAAACGTACAGGCGTCACGCACTAGCTGCTTGAAGCGCTTGCAGGACAGAGGAATTGAGGCGAACGGCGGTCGTGAGCAACATAAGTTCACCATTCGGGCAAAACGAGTGGCTGGTCGAGGAGATGTACCGCAAGTTCCGCGATGATCCCTCGTCGGTCGATCCGAGCTGGCACGAGTTCCTGGTCGACTACAACCCCGAGCCGACCGGCGAATCGCCCTCGAGCAAAACGACCACCGGTGACGGCCAGGCCCAAGCAGCCCCGCAGGCGGCCCCGCAAACAAAGGCCGCGCCTTCCGCCGAGCCGTCTCCCCAGCCCTCGCCGCCCGCCAAGCCCGCCGCCGGGAACGGCGCCGCGACCCCCACGGCCGCGCCGGCGAAGCCGAAACCCCCGACTCCCCCGCCGGCCGAGGGCGACGAGCTGCAGACGCTGCGCGGCGCCGCGGCCGCGGTGGTCAAGAACATGTCCGCCTCGCTGGACGTACCGACCGCCACCAGCGTCCGCGCCATTCCGGCCAAGCTGCTCATCGACAACCGGATCGTCATCAACAACCAGCTCAAGCGCACCCGCGGCGGCAAGATCTCCTTCACCCACCTGCTGGGCTACGCGCTGGTGCAGGCGATCAAGCAGTTCCCCAACATGAATCGGCACTACGCCGAGATCGACGGCAAACCGACGGCGGTCACCCCGGCGCACACCAACCTGGGCCTGGCCATCGATCTGCAGGGCAAGGACGGCAAGCGTTCCCTGGTGGTGGCCGGCATCAAGGGCTGCGAGACCATGCGATTCGCGCAATTCGTCACCGCCTACGAGGACATCGTCCGCCGCGCCCGCGACGGCAAACTGACAGCCGAAGACTTTGCGGGCGTGACGATTTCGCTGACCAACCCCGGCACCATCGGCACCGTGCACTCGGTGCCGCGGCTGATGAACGGCCAGGGCGCGATCATCGGTGTCGGCGCCATGGAATACCCCGCCGAGTTCCAGGGCGCCAGCGAGGAACGCATCGCCGAACTGGGGATCGGCAAGCTGATCACGCTGACCTCCACCTACGACCACCGCATCATCCAGGGCGCCGAATCCGGCGACTTCCTGCGCACCATCCACGAGATGCTGTTGTCGGACGCGTTCTGGGACGACATCTTCCGCGAACTGGGCAACCCGTACCTGCCGATCCGCTGGAGCACCGACAACCCGGATTCGATCGTCGACAAGAACGCGCGGGTGATGGAGCTGATCGGGGCGTACCGCAACCGCGGCCACCTGATGGCGGATATCGACCCGCTGAGGTTGGACGGCAGCCGGTTCCGCAGCCACCCCGACCTGGAGATCCTCAACCACGGCCTGACGCTGTGGGACCTCGACCGGGTGTTCAAGGTCAACGGGTTCGCCGGCTGCGAGTACAAGAAGCTGCGCGACATCCTGGGCCTGCTGCGCGACGCGTACTGCCGCCACATCGGGGTGGAGTACACCCACATCCTGGACCCCGAACAACAAGAATGGCTACAGCAGCGCGTTGAGACCAAACACGTCAAGCCCACGGTGGCGGAGCAGAAGTTCATCCTGAGCAAGCTCAACGCCGCCGAGGCCTTCGAGACCTTCCTGCAGACCAAATATGTTGGACAGAAACGTTTTTCGCTGGAGGGTGCGGAAAGCGTGATCCCGATGATGGACGCGGCGATCGACCAGTGCGCCGAGCACGCCCTCGACGAGGTGGTGATCGGGATGCCGCACCGCGGGCGCCTCAACGTCTTGGCCAACATCGTCGGAAAGCCGTACTCGCAGATTTTCAGCGAGTTCGAGGGCAACCTCAACCCGTCGCAGGCCCACGGTTCCGGCGACGTCAAATACCACCTCGGCGCCACCGGCGTGTACCTGCAGATGTTCGGCGACAACGACATTGCGGTCTCGCTGACCGCCAACCCGTCGCACCTCGAAGCCGTGGACCCGGTGCTGGAGGGCCTGGTCCGGGCCAAGCAGGACCTGCTCAACCGGGGCGCACACGACGACGGTGACGAGAAGGCGTTCTCGGTGGTGCCGATGATGCTGCACGGTGACGCCGCCTTCGCCGGTCAGGGCGTGGTCGCCGAGACGCTGAACATGGCGAACCTGCCCGGCTACCGGGTCGGCGGCACCATCCACATCATCGTCAACAACCAGATCGGCTTCACCACCGCGCCGGAGTATTCGCGATCCAGCGAATACTGCACCGACGTCGCGAAGATGATCGGGGCGCCGATCTTCCACGTCAACGGCGACGACCCCGAGGCCTGCGTGTGGGTGGCGAAGCTGGCCGTGGACTTCCGGCAGAAGTTCAAGAAGGACGTCGTCATCGACATGCTGTGCTACCGCAGGCGCGGCCACAACGAGGGCGACGATCCGTCGATGACCAACCCCGCCATGTACGACGTCGTCGACATCAAGCGCGGGGTCCGCAAGAGCTACACCGAAGCCCTGATCGGCCGCGGCGACATCTCGCTGAAGGAGGCCGAGGACGCGCTGCGCGACTACCAGGGCCAGCTGGAGCGGGTGTTCAACGAGGTGCGTGACCTGGAGAAACACGGCGTGCAGCCCAGCGCGTCGGTCGAGGCCGACCAGATGCTGCCCGCGGGCCTGTCCACGGCGGTGGACAAGGCGTTGCTGTCCCGGATCGGGGACGCGTTCCTGGCCCTGCCGGAGGGCTTCAGCGCGCACCCCCGCGTGCAGCCGGTGCTGGAAAAGCGGCGGGAGATGGCCTACGAGGGCAAGATCGACTGGGCCTTCGGCGAACTGCTGGCGCTCGGTTCGCTGGTGGCCGAGGGCAAGCTGGTCCGGCTGTCGGGCCAGGACACCCGGCGCGGCACCTTCTCCCAGCGGCATTCGGTGATCATCGACCGCCACACCGGCGAGGAGTTCACCCCGCTGCAACTGCTGGCGACCAACCCGGACGGGACTCCCACCGGGGGCAAGTTCCTGGTCTACGACTCACCGCTGTCCGAGTACGCCGCCGTCGGCTTCGAATACGGCTACACCGTGGGCAACCCGGACGCCCTGGTGCTGTGGGAGGCGCAGTTCGGCGACTTCGTCAACGGCGCGCAGTCGATCATCGACGAGTTCATCAGCTCGGGCGAGGCCAAGTGGGGCCAGCTGTCCAACGTGGTGCTGCTGCTGCCGCACGGCCACGAGGGCCAGGGCCCCGACCACACCTCGGGCCGCATCGAACGCTTCCTGCAGCTGTGGGCGGAGGGCTCGATGACGATCGCGATGCCGTCGACGCCGTCCAACTATTTCCACCTGCTGCGCCGCCACGCGCTCGACGGTGTGCAACGGCCGCTGATCGTGTTCACACCCAAGTCGATGCTGCGCAACAAGGCCGCGGTCAGCGACGTCAGGGACTTCACCGAGATCAAGTTCCGCTCGGTGCTCGAAGAGCCGACCTACGAGGACGGCATCGGTGACCGCGGCAAGGTCAGGCGGATCCTGCTGACCAGCGGGAAAATCTACTACGAGCTGGTGGCGCGCAAGGCCAAGGACAACCGCGACGACGTCGCGATCGTGCGCATCGAGCAGCTCGCCCCGCTGCCGAAGCGCCGGCTCAGCGAGACGCTGGACCACTACCCGATCGCCGACGAGTTCTTCTGGGTGCAGGAGGAGCCGGCCAACCAGGGCGCGTGGCCGCGGTTCGGTCTCGAGCTGCCCGAGCTGCTGCCCGACAAGCTGACCGGGCTCAAGCGGATCTCGCGGCGGGCCATGTCGGCGCCGTCGTCGGGTTCGTCGAAGGTGCACGCGGTCGAGCAACAGGAGATCCTCGACACGGCGTTCCGCTGATTGCATAGCCCCACCCGCCGATAACGGGGACCGTCGGTACCGGCTAGCCTCGACGCAAACGGGGCCGATTGGGAAGGGTGCTCATGCAAGGGTTCGCCGGCAAGGTCGCCGTGGTCACTGGTGCGGGTTCGGGTATCGGGCAGGCGCTGGCGATAGAGCTGGGCCGCTCGGGCGCCAAGGTCGCGATCAGCGACGTCGATGTCGAGGGCCTGGCGGAAACCGAGGCCAAGTTGAAGGCGATCGGGGCCGAGGTCAAGGCGGACCGGCTCGACGTGACCGAGCGCGAGGCGTTTCTGGCCTACGCCGACGCCGTCCGCGACCACTTCGGCACGGTGAACCAGATCTACAACAACGCGGGCATCGCGTTCACCGGCGACGTCGAAGTCAGCCAGTTCAAAGACATCGAGCGGGTGATGGACGTCGATTTCTGGGGTGTGGTCAACGGCACCAAGGCGTTCCTGCCCCACCTGATCGCCTCCGGCGACGGTCATGTGATCAACGTCTCGAGCGTGTTCGGGTTGTTCTCGGTGCCCGGTCAGGCGGCCTACAACTCCGCCAAGTTCGCGGTCCGCGGCTTCACCGAGGCGCTGCGGCAGGAGATGGCGGCGGCCGGCCACCCGGTCGCGGTGACCACGGTGCACCCCGGCGGCATCAAGACGGCGATCGCCCGCAACGCCACGGCCGCCGAGGGGCTCGACCAGGCCGAGCTGGCCAGCCTGTTCGACAAGCGGTTGGCCAAGACCAGCCCGCACCGGGCCGCCCAGATCATCCTGGAGGCGGTGCGCAAGAAGAAGGCCCGGGTGCTGGTCGGCACGGACGCCAAGGTGCTGGACGCCCTGGTGCGGCTGACGGGCCCGGGATACCAGCAGCTGTTCGGGCCCGTGATGGGCCGGTTGATGCCCAAGCGGTGAGGGAAACCGTAGCGGGGATCGCCACTACCGGCTAGCCTGACGCCGCACGCCACCACGAGGGAGTACTGGATGCACAGCTTCGCTGGAAAGGTCGCCGTGGTGACGGGCGCGGGTTCGGGGATCGGCCAGGCGCTGGCGCTAGAACTTGGCCGCGCGGGCGCCAGGGTCGCGATCGGCGACGTCGACATCGACGGGCTGGCGCGAACCGAGGCGCAGCTCAAGGCGATCGGCGCGCCGGTCAAAGCCGACCGGCTCGATGTGACCGAGCGCGAGGCGTTTCTGGCCTACGCCGACGCCGTCCGCGAGCACTTCGGCAAGGTGAACCAGATCTACAACAACGCGGGCATCACGTTTGTCGGGTCCATCGAGGACAGCCGGTTCAAGGACTTCGAGCGGGTGATGGACGTCGACTATTGGGGTGTGGTGAACGGCACCAAGGCCTTCCTCCCCCACCTGATCGCCTCGGGCGACGGCCACGTCATCAACATCTCCAGCGCGCTGGGCCTGTTCTCGGCGCCCGGGCAGGCGGCGTACGTTTCGGCCAAGTTCGCCGTTCGCGGTTTCACCGAGGCGCTGCGCCAGGAGATGATGCTGGCCGGCCACCCGGTGCGGGTGACGACGGTGCACCCCGGCGGCGTGAAGACGGGATTCGCCCGCAACGCCGTCTTCGCCGACGGCCTCGACCAGGACGGCCTGGCGGAACTGTTCGAGGAGCAGCAGGCCAAGACCACACCGCAGCGGGCTGCTGAGGTCATCTTGGCGGGCGTGGGCAGGAACAAGGCCCGGGTGCTCGTCGGCCCCGACGTCAAGGCCATGGATCTGGTGGTGCGGCTGACGGGTTCGAGACCCGAGCGCCTGCTGGGCGGGCCGATCATGAGCCGGGTGCAGCAGACGGTGCACAGGCTCATGCCCAAACGCTGAGGCTCGTTCACCGCCCCAGCGGATGCTCCGCGAGCCACCCGCCGGCCACCGCCTGCGGGTCGGCCCCGCCGCCCACCTGACGGCGCATGTCGACCAGCGCGGCTGTGTCCAGCACGCCGGCGACCTCGTTGATGGCCAGCAGCTGCCGATCGCTCAGCGCGTTGCGGCGATACAGCGGCACGACGTTCTCGGCCCTGATCAGTGCCGGCTTGCCGTCGGCCAGCGCGACCAGGTCGGCGGGCAGGCCGGGGTCGGCGGTCGTCGTCCAGCCCGCGGTCAGCTGCCCGGCCCGCACCGCGGCGAACATCGTTGTCTGATCGGGGAATTCGCGCGGAACCGGAAGCCGGCACGTGCCCACCGTCGAGGGAGCCGGACGCCCGGCGACGGTGCCGACGACCAATCCGGCGCAGTGTTTCGGCAGCGCGCTCAGGTCCGCGCTGACGTCGCTGCCACCCCACGCCCCGGCGGTGGAACCGGTCACCAGCAGCACGGGTTTGTCTTCCGCCGCCGTCGTGTAGTCACCCGCGGCGACGCCCTCGGGCAGCGCGGCCACCATCGCGCGGTAGACCTCCGCGTCGGACAACGCCGCCGCACCGGGCTGCAGGCTCTGCAGCTCGCGTCCGGTCAGGGCCGGGACGACGGTGAACGCGCCCGAGTCCAGGCGCGCCATCGGATTCTCGGCGGTCTCGGCGCGCGCCGGGAAACCGTATGACCGCAGCGCGGCCACGTACACGCCGGCCAGCAGCGCCGACTCGGGATCCGCCGACGAGCCGACCACCAGTTCCGGACGAGCGGCGTGGCCGCCGGTGCCGCAGCCGGCCACCACGAGAATGGCGGCGAGCAGCGACGCCGCCAGCCGGCCGGTTCTCACCCCGCGATGTCTGCGGGGTCTGCGGCCAGGGCCACCGCCGTGGCGACGGCATCCCCGACGCGCAGGTCCAGCGGGCTGGGGACGATTCGGTCGAAAGCCAGGTCATCGCTGACGACCGAGAAGATGGCCTCGGCGGCGGCAACCATCATCTTCTCGGTGATCCGGCGCGCCCCGGCGTCGAGCGCCCCACGGAACACGCCGGGGAAGGCCAGCACGTTGTTGATCTGGTTGGGGAAGTCGCTGCGGCCGGTGGCAACCACCGCGGCGTACTTGGCCGCGACCTGCGGATGGATCTCGGGGTCGGGGTTGGACAGCGCGAACACGATGGCGTCGGGCGCCATGGTGGCGATCATCTCCTCGGGCACCACACCGCCCGACACCCCGAGGAACAGATCGGCGCCGCGCAGCGCTTCGGCCATGCTGCCCGTCAGACCGTCGGGGTTCGTGCGCTGCGCCAGAACGCTCTTCACGCTGTTCATGTCGTCGCGCCCGGTGTGCAGAATGCCGCGCGAGTCGAGCACGGTGATGTCGGAAACGCCCATCGTCAGAAGGAGATTCGTGCACGCCACACCCGCCGCGCCGGCGCCGGAGACCACCACCCGCAGCGACGTCATGTCGCGGCCGAGCAACTTGGTGGCACCCATGAGCGCGGCCAGCGCAACGATCGCCGTCCCGTGCTGATCGTCGTGCATCACGGGGCAGTCCAGCGCTTCGATGACCCGCCGTTCGATCTCGAAGCAGCGCGGCGCGGAAATGTCCTCGAGGTTGACGGCGCCGAACGTCGGGCGCAGCCGCACCAGGGTTTCGACGATCTCGTCGGGATCCTTGGTGTCCAGCACGATGGGGATCGCGTTCAGGCCGCCGTACGCCTGAAACAGGGCGCACTTGCCCTCCATCACCGGCAACGAGGCCGCCGGTCCGATGTCACCCAGGCCCAGCACGGCGCTGCCGTCGCTGACGACGGCGACCAGCCGGTTCGCCCAGGTGTACCGGGCGGCCTGGCTGCGGTCGGCGGCGATCGCGCGACTGACCTGCGCCACACCCGGTGTGTAGGCGATGGACAGGGCGCGCTGGGTGTCCAGCGGTGCCGTCAGGCCTACCGAAAGCTTGCCGCCTACGTGTGCCTCGAAGATTTCCGCGTCGGTGATCGCACCCGCTTCGACGCGCGTCTGTATCGATTCAATCAACTCGGACACGCGCTTCAGGGTACTGACTACCGATTAGTAGACCTAATGGTGACGTGCGTCTCACCGGCGACGCCGCTGGATCTCAGATGAGACCCAGCTCGGTGACCGCCTTGCGCTCGTCGACCAGCTCGGCGGTCGTCTTGTCGATCCGACCGCGGGAGAAGTCGTCGATCTCCAACCCCTGCACGATCGACCAGTCGCCGTCCTCGGTGGTGACCGGGAACGACGACACGATTCCCTCCGGCACGCCGTAGGAGCCGTCGGAGTACACCGCCATCGACACCCAGTCGCCGTCCGGGCTGCCCAGCAGCCAGGAGCGGGCGGCGTCGATGGTCGCCGACGCGGCCGAGGCGGCCGACGAGGCGCCGCGCGCGTCGATGATCGCCGCGCCGCGCTTGGCCACCGTCGGGATGAAGTCGTTCTCGAGCCAGTTCTGGTCGTTGACCACCTCGGCGGCGTTCTTGCCGCCGACCTCGGCGTGGAAGATGTCGGGGTACTGGGTCGCGGAGTGGTTGCCCCAAATGGTCATCTTCTTGATGTCGGTGACCTTGGCGCCCGTCTTCTTGGCCAGCTGCGAGATGGCGCGGTTGTGGTCGAGGCGGGTCAGCGCGGAGAACCGTTCCTTGGGGATGTCGGGGGCGTTGCTGAGCGCGATCAGCGCGTTGGTGTTGGCCGGGTTGCCGGTCACCCCGATGCGGATGTCGTCGGCGGCCACCGAGTTCAAGGCCTTGCCCTGCGCGGTGAAGATCGCGCCGTTGGCCTCCAGCAGATCGCTGCGCTCCATGCCCGGCCCGCGCGGCCGCGCGCCGACCAGCAGGGCGAGGTTGGCACCGTCGAAGATCTTGTTGGGATCCGAGCCGATCTGCACCCCGGCCAACAGCGGAAACGCGCAGTCATCGAGCTCCATCACCACGCCCTCGAGCGCCTTGAGCGCCGGCTCGATCTCGAGCAGACGCAGCTCGATCGGGCGGTCGGGGCCCAGCAGCGAACCGCTCGCCAAGCGGAACAACAGGCTGTAGCCGATCTGGCCGGCGGCGCCGGTGACGGCGACCTTGAGAGGACTTGCGCTCACGTCGAAATACTCCTTGTGGAGGTAGTCATACAGGATCGGGTCTCGGCTCGAAACTAGCGCACCGTTCCCGGCTGCCGACCCCCGGTCCGATGCCCGGCCGCGCCGGCAACCGGATCGTCGCTCGTCGGCAAGCCGGACCGCGTAGCATGGAGCACCGCCGGTCAGACCTGCGCTGCGATCGGAGGTGGATGTGTTCCAGGGTTTTGACGCATTGCCCGAGGCTCTGCGGCCGCTC
Source organism: Mycobacterium sp. E3247 (assembly GCF_001667785.1). Lineage (NCBI taxonomy): Bacteria > Bacillati > Actinomycetota > Actinomycetes > Mycobacteriales > Mycobacteriaceae > Mycobacterium > Mycobacterium sp. E3247. Next base: position 44,987 of record NZ_LZJG01000517.1, read on the forward strand.
GCGCACGAGCCTCGTCCGCCGCAAGCCGACACCCGACCGCACTCCCCCAACGAGACGTTGGTCGACTGCGCCGTCTACGCCGAGGGCCACCGGCTCCCCGGGACATACAGCTACGCCACGGCCCTGGACAAAGTGCGCCAGATCGAGATGCTCGGGCACGAGGCGTTCGTGTGGGTCGGCCTGCGCGAGCCCGACCAGGCCGAGATGCAGGAAGTCGCGGAGGTTTTCGGGATACACCCGCTGGCCGTCGAGGACGCCGTCTGCGCCCACCAGCGGCCCAAGCTGGAACGATTCGACGAGACGCTGTTCCTGGTGCTGAAGACGGTCGCGTACGTGCCGCATGAGTCGGTGGCGGCCGCCCGCCAAATCGTCGAGACCGGCGAAGTGATGGTCTTCGTCCGCAAGGACTTCGTGGTCACCGTCCGCCACGGCGAGCACGGCGGGCTTTCCGATCTGCGCAAGCGGATGGAGGCCGACCCCGAGCAGCTGCGCCTGGGGCCGTACGCGGTGATGCACGCCATCGCCCACGAGGTGGTCAACCACTACCTGGTGGTCAGCCACCTGATCGAATCGGACATCGACAGCATCGAGGGTCTGGCGTTCGCGCCGGGCCGCAAGATCGACGTCGAACCCATCTATCTGCTCAAGCGCGAGGTCGTCGAACTGCGCCGGTGCGTCAACCCGTTATCCGGCGCGTTCCTGCGAATCCAGCAGGAGAACAAAGACCTGATCTCCAAGGAGGTGCGGCGCTACCTACGCGACCTCGCCGACCACCACTCCGAGGCAGCCGAGCACATCGCCAGCTACGACGACATGCTCAACTCGCTGATCCAGGCCGCGCTGGCCCGCGTCGGAATGCAGCAGAACTCCGACATGCGCAAGATATCGGCCTGGGCCGGCATCATCGCGGTGCCGACCATGTTCGCGGGCATCTACGGCATGAACTTCGAGTTCATGCCCGAGCTGAAATGGCACTGGGGCTACCCGGTGGTGGTCGCCATCATGATCACCGCCTGCCTGACCCTGTACTTCAGCTTCCGAAGACTCAACTGGCTCTGACGCGAGCTGACGGTCAGTTCGGTTGCGCCGCTGGGCGTTTCGGGTCGAGCACGTCGACGCCGTCGTTCTGCCACGCCTGCCGCATCGCTTCGGCGCCCTTCAACCGCACCCAGGCCGCCTCGGTCGCGGTGACGGGCGTGGCCAACAGGAACTGCACCGGGTCACGCGGCGGCTCCAACGGCAGATCGTCAATGTCGCTGGGGCCCAGCAACACCGCGGTGAACGGCACGCGTCCCGCGGGTCGCGCCCACAACGGCGATCCCAGGTCCACCAACGCGTCGGCGGTCAGCACCAGACCCTCGACGGCCGGCGTCGCGGCCAGTACCGCCAGGCTGCGGGCTATGCCGGTGACCGGGCCAGGATCTCGCAGGCGCAGCACCACCTCGGCGCGCGGTCCCCGAGTGTGGTCGTCGACGATCTGCGCCGGGTCGGTCATCGGATACCGCGAACAGCCCAGTGACACGTAATGCACCAACCCGTCGCTCCCGCGGAAGCGCAGCACCTCGATGGGTTCGGTGCCCAGAAAGGTCACGCTCGCCGAATCGGGCTCGACATCGGCGAAGTGACGGCGCAGGTACGCGCGCACCTGGTCCAGGACCGGGCTCACTGATCCGCGGACGCCGCGACGGTCAGGTTCGCCCCGGTGCCGGCATCGAATACGGCGAGCTTCGTGGTGTCGAACGCCAGCTCGATGGACTGCCCGATCACCGCTTTGGATTCCGCGGGAACCCTTGCCACGAACTGGTTTTCGTGCGCATCGGCCTGGGCGGCCAGCTCGTCCAGTTGGGCGGAGTGCGCCGCCCAACCCCCGGTGGAGAAGTAGACGAACTTGTCGGCGCCCAACGACTCGACCAGGTCGACCTTCACCTCGAAGGTGAGCGCCCTGATGCGCTGGTACCCGTCGATCAACGCGGCGTCGTGCAGGTGCTCAGGCCGCACCCCCACGATGATGTTCTCCGGCACCGGGTGCCGCGCGATCATCCGTTCGACGTCCGGCGACAGCATGACCTCACCGAAAGGCAGCGTCAGGCCGGTGGTGGTCACCGTGGCGGGGAAGAAGTTCATGGCCGGCGAGCCGATGAACCCGGCGACGAACAGGTTTGCCGGGTGTTCGTAAAGCTCGTCCGGGGTGCCGATCTGCTGCGCGACCCCGCCGTGCATCACCACCACCCGGTCTCCAAGTGTCATCGCCTCGGTCTGGTCGTGCGTGACGTAGACGGTCGTGGTGCCGAGCCGCTTCTGCAGCCGGGCGATCTCGCCGCGCATCTGGACCCGTAGCTTGGCGTCCAGGTTGGACAGCGGCTCGTCCATCAAGAAGGCCTTGGGGTGGCGCACGATCGCGCGACCCATCGCGACCCGCTGCCGTTGCCCGCCCGACAGTTGGGAGGGTTTGCGGTCGAGAAGTTCGGTCAGGTCAAGGGTTTTGGCGGTCTCTTCGACCTTCTGGGCGATCTCCGCCTTCTTCATCTTCGCCAGCGTCAGCGGGAACGCGATGTTCTGCCGGACGGTCATGTGGGGGTACAACGCGTACGACTGGAAAACCATCGCGATGTCGCGGTCTTTGGGCGCCTTCTCGTTCACGCGTTCGCCGCCGATGCGCAGTTCGCCCGACGTGATGTCCTCCAGGCCGGCGATCATGTTCAGGGTCGTCGTCTTACCGCAACCGGAAGGTCCGACCAGGATCAGGAATTCGCCGTCGGCGATGGTGATGCTGAGGTCTTGTACCGCCGTGGCGCCGTCGGGGTAGCTCTTGCTGACATGGTCCAGCACAATCTCGGCCATCGCGCTATCCCTTCACAGCGCCGGAGGTCAATCCGGCGATGATTCGCCGTTGAAAGATTAAAACAAACACGATGATCGGCACGGTGATCACGACGGCACCGGCCGCGATCGACCCGGTGGGCTCCTCGAATTGTGAACTGCCGCCGAAGTTCGCGATGGCCACCGGCGCGGTGATCGCCGCCTTGGTGGCGGTGAGCGACAGCGCCAGCAGCAGGTCGTTCCAGGCGAAGATGAACACCAGGATGGCCGCCGTCACCACTCCCGGCGCGGCCAGGGGGACGATCACCTTGCGGAAGGCCTGCGCCGGCGTGGCCCCGTCCATTTTCGCCGCCCGCTCGAGATCCCAAGGGATCTCCCGGAAGAAGGCCGACAGGGTGTAGATGGCAAGCGGCAGAGCGAAGGTGATGTAGGGCAGGATCAGCCCCGGCCAGGTGTCGAACAGGCCGACGAAGCGTTCGATGTTGAACAGCGGGGTGACCAGTGAGATCGCGGGGAACATGGTGACCAGCAGGGTGGCGCCGATCATGACCCGCTTACCGGGGAAGCGCAGCCGGGCGATCGCGTAGGCGGCCATCGCGCCGAGCACCACCGCGATCGCGGTGGTGATCAGCCCTATGCCGATCGAGTTGACCAGCGCCGCACCGAACAGGTCACCCCGGAAGATGCCGCGGTAGTTCTCGAAGGACACCGACGACGGGATCAGCTTGCCGTCCTTGACCGTTGACGTCGGCTTGAGCGAGAGGCTGAGGATCCACAGCACCGGGACAAGTGCGTACACCACCACCACGGTGTCGATGACGGCCCACCCCACCGCCCGCCGGGCGCCTACCCCGGCCCGCGCGCGTTCAACGGTCATCGGCGTCACCACCGGGCGCCGCGACGCCGAACACCTTGATGTAGACGAGCGCGATGATGCCCACACAGACGAAGATGAGCACGCTGATCGCCGAGCCCAACCCGACGTTGAACCCCTTGAACAGGTTGTCGTAACCGAGGATTGACACCGAGTCGGTGTTGTTGGCGCCGTCGGTCAGCACGTAGATGTTGTCGAAGATGCGGAAGGCGTCCAGGGTCCGGAACAACAGCGCGACCACGACCGCGGGCTTGATGATCGGTAACGTCACGCGCACCAGCCGCCGCCACGGCCCCGCGCCGTCGACTTGGGCGGCCTTCAGCAAGTCCTCGGGCACCAGCGCCAGCCCGGCCAGCAGCAGCAGCGACATGAAAGGCGTCGTCTTCCAGACCTCGGCAAGGACCACGATGCCCAGCGACGGGAGTTGCTGTGTCAACGGAGCACTGCCCTGCGGCAAGAGGTTGGCCAGATAGCCGGTTCCCGGTGTCCACGCGTAATACCAGCTGTAGGACGCCACCACGGTGACGATGCCGTACGGGATGAGCACGGCGGTGCGCACCAGCCCCCTGCCGATGAGCGTGCGGTGCATCACCAGGGCCAGCGCCAGGCCGAGCACGAACTCGACCGACACGGAAACCACTGTGATTCCCAGCGTTACGGCCAGCGCCGTCCACCAATACCGGTCGGTCAAGATCGTTTGGTAGTTGCTCAGGCCGACGAACGCGGTGTCGTTGGGGGTGGCGAGGCTGTTGCGCTGCAGGCTCAGCCACACCGCATAGCCGATCGGGTAGGCCGTCACCGCCAGCATCAGCAGCGCCGCGGGCGCGACGAGGACGAAGGCAAGGCGCCGTTCCGACAGCCGGTTTCGCGTGCTTGTGCGCGGCGCGAAGGCGGGGACATCCGAGGGGGCGGCGCGCGTCACGGCAGCAGCCCCTTGCCGTCAATGGCCTGCTGCGCCTGCGCGGTGAGTTCGTCGGCCGTCCGCTCCGGGTCGATCCGCGTGATGGGGCTCAGCGCCGCGGACAGCCGCAGCGACAACGCCTGATACACCGGGGTCGCGGGCCGCACGGCGGCGTCGGTGAGTTGCCGCCGAATGACGGTGTACATCGGGTACTTGGCCTGAAATTGCGGGTCGGAGTACAGCGACGTCCGCACCGCGGGCAGCCCGCCTTGCATCGAAACGTACTTCTGGCTCGGCAGGCTGCGCAGGCAGCGCACGGCCTCGAACGCCTCCGCGCGATGACGGGTGGTGCTGGCGACGGCCAGGTTCAGCCCGCCGATCGTGACCTTGGCCGGGCGGCCCGGCGCCACACCGGGGTACGGGGCGAACGCGAAAACCTTCTGGCTGGCCTCGTAAGCCAGGCGGAATTGCTCGTCGGTGGGCACGAACGTCCCGACGTCGTTGATGCTGCCGGCCAACGCCGGGTCCCGGTTCAGCGGCAGGAAGGGGACACCGCCCTTCACCGCGTTCTCCAGCATGGAGGCCAGCACATACGGCCAGTTGACTTCCAGCGCGGCCCTGCCCTGTTCGACCGCCAGGCGGGCCGTGCCTTCGTCGGTCCGGGTGATCGACGGGTCGGCGCCCGGAGCGGTGCCCACGGACTTCAGGATGCGCAGCGCGTTGAGCGTCGCGGCCCGGTGCGCGGGCGTGTCCGTCAGGGTGACCCGGCGGCCGTCCTCGGAAAGCACCTGGCCGCCACCGCTCACCAACAGGGTGTTGAACCACACGACCAGGCCCTCACCCTCGTTCGCCTGCACGGCGATCCAGGCGGGCCGGCCCGCGGCGTGCAACCGGGCGGCCTCGGCCACCATCGCGGCCCAGTCCAGCGGCGGCTGGCTCACCAAATCGGGCCGGTACCAGAGCAATTCGGTGTTCGTGGCGACGGGCGCTGCATACAACTCGTGCTTCCACCGTGCCGTCGCCAGGGGGCCGGGCAACGTGTCGGCCCGGGCGTCGCCGTCGGCCAGCCCTGCGGGGTCGTCGGACAGCGGCAGCGCCCAGCCCGCCTCGGCGAACTCCGCGGTCCACACCACGTCCAGCGCCATCACGTCCAGCCCGCGGTCGTGAGCGCTCAGCCGGCGTGCCAGCTGCACGCGCTGCTCCCCGGGACCCCTCGGCAGGCTCACATGCCGGATGGCGAACCGGCCTCCCATCTGTTTGGTGCACTCTTGAGCGACGGCGTTGAAGGCAGTCGAATCGGTGGTCGGGGTGAAGAACGTGATCACCAGTCCCCCGCCGACCGTCCCGCAGGCCGGCACCGCCGCGGCGACGATCAACGACGCCGAAGCGATGACGGCCAGCCGACGCGGGCGCACGCGACTCACCACCGGAGTCACACCCTTCGTGCGTGTCCTCAAATCGCTAAGCGCGCCAACAGATCCCGCGCCTTCTCCGCGTTCTGCGGATCGCAGAGCACGTCGTAGCGGCCGGCCACCAGCTGCATGGTCGAGCTGAAATCCCTTGTGCCACGGGCCATCGCGTAGGGGACCGCGGAGGTGATCAAGCCGAAGAAAACGCCGGCGACCAGGCCGGTGGCCAACGCGGCCCACGGATTCGGGCTGAAGAAGCCGAGCACCAACCCGATGAACAGCCCCAGCCAGGCGCCGCTGAGTACCCCGCCGCCAAGCACCTTGGCCCACGTCAGCCGGCCGGTGACCCGTTCGACCTGCATCAAGTCGACGCCGACGATGGTCACCTGCTGAACGGGGAACTGCTGCTCCGAGAGGTAGTCCACGGCGCGCTGCGCCTCGGCGTAGGTGGGGTAGGACCCGACCGGCCACCCCTTGGGCGGCGTCGGCAATCCGGGTGCGCGACGACCGCCCGCCGCGCCCGCGGGCGTCGCGCCGGGAACTTGACCGGGCTGGAAAGGACTAGTCATCGGCGATCATTCTCCTCCGCCCAGGCCATCGTCACATCTCGGGGCCTTCTAGCCTATCGAGCGGCCGCAAGCCAACCTGCGAAAACAGGGCGCAGGCACCCGCTGCGCCCCCACCGGCCCCGCGGCGATTCACCGCCGATCCGCGACTCGGCCATCGGCTAGGTTGAACACCATGACAGCGCCCGGCGACGGTTTCGGCGAACGCGCCCACGACGACCAAGCCGAACCGGCTCCCGCCGGCGGCGGGGCCCCGGAGCAGCCAGAGGCGCCGTGGGAACCGCCGGCCCCGGCCACGCCATCCGAATATCCGCCCCCGGCCTATCCCCCGCCCGGCTACCCCACGGAGTACCAATCCGGGTACCAATCCGGCCAGGGCGCCCAATACCCGCCGCCCCCAACCGGATACGGGCCGCCACCCGGGTACGATCAGCCGCCGGGCTATGGCACACCGCAGTACCAGCCGGGCCCACCGCAATTCGGCGGGCCGCCCGCCGGCTACGGGCCGCCACCCTATTCGGGTGGCTATTATCCCGCACCGGACTACGGGGGCTACGGGCCGCCGAGCGGGGTGAAACCGGGGACCAACAAGCTCGCCATCGCATCGCTCATCTCGTCGTTCACCGGGGTGTTCTGCTGCTGCCTCGGCTCGATCGTGGCCATCGTGCTGGGCGCCGTCGCGATCAATCAGATCAAGCGCACCCAGCAAGACGGCTACGGTCTGGCGGTCGCCGGCATCGTCATCGGCATCGCCACGCTGGTGGTCATGACGATCATCGTCTTGTTTGCGATGCACTCGCGGTAGCAGCCTGCGCGCGCCGGGGCCGGCACCGCCGCCGTCGGCCGCGCCATCCGCGGCTGCCTAGGCTTTCCCCATGGCATCGGTCAACAGGGTGTACATCGCCCGGCTCTCGCGAATGTTGGTGCTGGGTCCCCTCGGTGAGTCGTTCGGCCGGATCCGCGATGTCGTCGTCAGCATCAGCATCGTGCGCCAGCAGCCCCGCGTCCTGGGACTAGTCGTCGATCTGGCGACACGGCGCAGCATCTTCATTCCGATGCTGCGGGTCGCCGCGATCGAGCCGGAGGCCGTCACGCTGAACACCGGCAGCGTGTCCCTGCGCCACTTCGAACAGCGCCCGGGCGAGGTGCTCGCGATCGGTCAGGTGCTCGACACCCAGGTCAGGGTGAACGATCCCGCGCTGCCCGAGCTGGCCGGCCTCGACGTCGTCATCACCGACCTGGGCATCGAACAGACCCGCACCCGTGACTGGATGGTGAGCCGGGTCGCCGTGCGCACCCAGCGGCGGCTGGGCCGGCGCGGGCCGGTGCACGTGGTGGATTGGCAGAACGTGCAGGGCCTGACCCCGTCGGCGCTGGCGATGCCGGGCCAGGCGGTGGCGCAGCTGCTGGACCGGTTCGAGGGCTGGAAGGCGGTCGACGTGGCCGACGCCATCCGCGGCCTGCCCCCCAAGCGGCGCTACGAGGTGCTCAAAGCCCTCGACGACGACCGGCTGGCCGACGTCTTGCAGGAACTGCCCGAGCTCGACCAGGCCGACGTGCTGTCCGAGCTGGGCACCGAACGCTCCGCCGACGTGCTCGAGGAGATGGATCCCGACGACGCCGCCGATCTGCTCGGCGTGCTCAATCCGACGGACGCGGAGATGCTGCTGACACGAATGGACCCCGACGAGTCGGCCCCGGTGCGCCGGCTGCTGGCGCATTCCCCCGACACCGCGGGGGGTCTGATGACGTCCGATCCGGTAGTGCTGACGCCCGACACGTCGGTCGCCGAGGCGCTGGCCCGGGTCCGCGACCCCGACCTCACCCCCGCCCTGTCCTCCATGGTGTTCGTGGTGCGCCCGCCCACGGCGACCCCCACCGGCCGGTACCTGGGCTGCGTGCAACTGCAGCGGCTGCTGCGCGAACCCCCGGCGGAACTGGTCGGCGGCATCGTCGACACCGACCTGTTCACCCTGACGCCGGAAACGCCGCTGGCGGCGGTGACCCGCTACCTGGCCGCGTACAACCTGGTGTGCGGACCGGTGCTCGACGACCAGAACCACCTGTTGGGGGCGGTGACGGTGGATGATCTCCTCGATCACCTGTTGCCGCACGACTGGCGGATGGATGTGCAGGCCCTCGACGCCACCGGTGAGCCCCAAGGACTGGGAGGTTCGCGTTGAGCAGGTCCTCGGCACCGCGTCGCCTCTACACCCCGCGGACGTCGCGCAGGTATTCGCCACGGCTGGACCCCGAGGCCGTCGGCCAGGTCACCGAGTCGATCGCGCGATTCTTCGGCACCGGCCGCTACCTGCTGGTGCAGACGATCATCGTGGTGGCGTGGATCGCGGTGAACCTGTTCGCGGTGGGCCTGCGCTGGGATCCCTACCCTTTCATCCTGCTCAACCTGGCTTTCTCGACGCAGGCCGCCTACGCGGCCCCGCTGATCCTGCTGGCGCAGAACCGTCAGGAAAACCGGGACCGGGTCGCGCTGGAACAGGATCGCCATCGCGCGACGCAGACCAAGGCCGACACCGAGTTTCTGGCCCGCGAACTCGCCGCGGTGCGGCTGGCGGTCGGTGAGGTGGTGACCCGCGAATATCTGCGGCACGAGCTCGAGGATCTGCGCTCCCTGCTGGCGAATCTGGACGCCGATTCCGACGGCGCCAACCCGGTCGAGGGCGGCGACGGCGCGGACCGAAAGGCTAAGAAATCGGGCTGAGAACCAGTTCCGACCATTGCGCCACTCTGGTCACAAGAGTTATGTATGGTGATCTAGTTCACGGCTACGAGAGCAGTTGACCTGCTCACATACCTAGGACGGTCGAGTGCGCATTGGGGGACGCCGGGGTGCACGCCCGGCCGCCGCGGTGGAGCGGCTGCGAGCACTTCAGGTTTCACGTTCGCGTGCGTTCGGCGTAGCCACCATCACCCCGTTGGTCTTCGCCGGCGCGGTCAGCGGGGCGGCGCCGTCGCTCCCCGTAAAGCTGCCCCCCGTGCATGCGAACGTCGCCCCGGTGGCCGCGGTCTCCCCCGCCATCCCCGACCTCTCGGGACCGGCTGTCGTTTCCATCGACCGTTCCCCGGCCGCCTTCCACGTCGCCGAACCCGCCCTGTCCGCACCCCCGCCGGCGATGATCGTGAATGCGCCTGGGGCACTTGGCATTCCAAGCATTGCGCTGGCGGCCTACCGCAGCGCCGAGCAGAAGATGGCCGTGGCCGCCCCGAACTGCGGCGTGAGCTGGAACTTGCTGGCCGGGATCGGGCGCATCGAATCCGGTCATGCCGGCGGCGGCGCGGTCGACGCGCGCGGCACGGCGGTCGTCCCGATCTACGGCCCCGCGCTGGACGGCACGCTGCCCGGCAACGAGATCATCCTGCAGAGCAGCGCCGGCAATCGCCCCACCTACGCCCGCGCGATTGGGCCGATGCAGTTCCTGCCCGGCACCTGGGCGCGCTACGCCTCCGACGGCAAAGGCGACGGCGTCGCCGATCCGCAGAACCTGTTCGACTCCACGCTGGCCGCGGCCCGGTACCTGTGCAGCGGCGGCCTCAACCTCCGCGATCCCTCCCAGGTGATGGCCGCGATCCTGCGCTACAACAACTCGATGGCGTACGCGCAGAACGTGCTGGGCTGGGCCTCGGCGTACGCCACCGGTGTGGTGCCGGTCGACCTGCCTCCGATGACGGGTCCGCCGCCCCCGCTGGCCGACGCGCACCTCGAGCACGCCGAGGGACTCGGCCCCAACCTGCCGATGAACGTCAACGGGCTGCCGTTGGACGACCCCCTGGCGCGGATGCCGCTGATCGACCTCTCCCAACCACAGAGCGCGGGTCCACCGCCGATGTTCCCGTGGATGACCCCGACGCCGCAGCAGGCCCCGGCCCGGCTGCCCGGCTGCACGGTGATCTGCGTCGGCCCCCAGAACCCGCCGCCGAACGCCGCCCCGCCGTGGGCCCCGCCGATGGCGCCGCCCTGACCAAGCACCTGCTCGACGGCGACGATTCCTTCCTCACCGGGAACTTCGACAGACCGGCCAACGGGGCGGCGGTCACGCCGCCGGAGCCGTCGGCGCCGCCACCGCAACCCCAACCACACATCCCCGGACAGACGCCGTTCGACGCCGACGCGACCTAAGCGCGGCGATCGCAAGCGCGGCGGAGCCGGGCGAAGCGGGTCGCCGCCATCGGATAGCGGCGATCGCAAGCGCGGCGGAGCCGGGCGAAGCGGGTCGCCGCCATCGGATAGCGGCGATCGCAAGCGCGGCGAAGCCGGGCGAAGCGGGTCGCCGCCACCGGGTCTCGCGGGGTCTCGGTTAGCGCCGCGTCGGATCGAGACCCAGCGACACGCCCGCCAGCCCGCGGCGGCGCGACGACAGCTTGTCGGCCACGCCGCGCAGTTCCTTGCCCGCCGGGGAGTCGGGGGCGCTCAGCACGATCGGCGTGCCGGAGTCGCCGGCCGCCACCAGCGCGGGATCGAGCGGGATCTGGCCCAGCAGCGGCACATCGGCACCGACCGCGCGGGACAGGCGTTCGGCCACCTGTCGGCCGCCGCCCTCGCCGAACACCTGCATGGTCGAGCCGTCGGGCAGGGTCAGGCCCGACATGTTCTCCACCACCCCGGCGATGCGCTGCCGGGTCTGCATCGCGATGCTGCCCGCCCGCTCGGCGACCTCGGCGGCGGCCAGCTGCGGCGTCGTGACCACCATCAGCTCGGCGCTCGGGATCAGCTGAGCCACCGAAATGGCGATGTCGCCGGTGCCCGGCGGCAGATCCAGCAGCAAGACGTCCAGGTCACCCCAATAGACGTCGGCCAGGAACTGCTGCAACGCCCGGTGCAGCATCGGCCCCCGCCACACCACCGGTGTGTTGCCCTCCGTGAACTGGGCGATGGAGATGACCTTCACCTCGTGCGCGATGGGCGGCAGGATCATCGACTCGACCTGGGTGGGCCGGTCGGTGGTACCCATCATCCGGGGAATCGAGTGGCCGTGGATGTCGGCGTCGAGCACGCCGACCGACAGGCCGCGGGCCGCCATCGCCGCGGCCAGGTTGACCGTGACGGTGGACTTTCCCACCCCGCCCTTGCCGGACGCGACCGCATAGACGCGCGTCAGCGAGTTCGGCTGGGCGAAGGGGATGACGGGCTCGCGGGCGTCGCCGCGCAACTGCTTGCGCAGTTCGGTGCGCTGCTCGTCGTTCATCACGTCCAGGGTGACCTTCACGGCCCCGGTGCCCGGCACGTCGGAGACGGCCTGGGTGACCCGTTCGCTGATCTCGGTCTTCTTCGGGCAGGCGGCGGTGGTCAGGTAGATCGCCACGTGCACGCCCCCGTCGGGCTCGGTGTCGATGCTCTTGACCATGCCGAGTTCGGTGATGGGGCGCCGTAGTTCGGGGTCGATCACTTTCCCCAGTGCGGTGCGGATTGCCGCGCTCAAGTCGGCAGCGTCATGACGGGACATCACCGCCGAGTGTAGGTGCGCGACGCTCGCGCCGGTTCGGGGGCGACCCGCTACGCCCGGCTTCGCCGCGGTTGCGATCGCCGCTGGAACGGTCAGCCGCCCGCAACGGGGCCGGGCGGCTTGGGCGTGGCCGCGTTCGGGGGGCCGGCCGGCTTCGGCGCCGGCGATGCAGCGGGCGCCTGCACCACCG